>JAGVPS010000032.1 GCA_020052135.1 Minisyncoccota bacterium | reverse complement strand
GAGCGTTATGGATTGTGTTTTATCCGCCGCGTTATTTAATATGGCGCTGCCGGATGCATTTTCCAATATAGTGTAATTGGCAGGATAGGTAAGTGAAAATCCGCAGTACGTATCCGTATATATTTGTGCGCTCGGTGTGGGAGTAGGAGTTGATACGGGTAAAGGAGACGGTTGTTTTTGCAGCCGCTTGCCGATATTCACGCCGATAAGAAGCGCGGCACATACGGCAAGAACAATCACTAAGAGGTAGGTATTCCGATGCATACTCGCGTTATTCCAATTTACTCGTCTCTTTGTGAAGAGTGTGTTTTTTACAATACCGGCAATATTTGTTTAGCTTCAGTTTTTCCGGCGTATTAATTTTATTGCGCACGGAAATATAGTTTTGACGCTTGCACACCGGACACACGAGCGCAAGTAATGCACGTTGATCTTTTTTTGCCATGATCGATATTATAGCACAGCTTGGATTGCGGTTACTACCTTTTGGGCAAACAGCGCGCGTCCGGCTTCGGAATAATGGATGTGATCGGAGCCGTTTATATACTGCGTACTGCCTCCGCTTGCATGGAAAGCGTCCGCTAGCGGGAGGTGTTGGCTAGTAGCAAATTTAACAGTACTTCCCAGATATGCATTAATTTCTGCAACTTTTTTTGCTTTTTGCTCTGCGTTCCAGTTAAGGACGCCGTCACCAAATATATTCGCGTTGGGAGCGATAGTCGCGGCGATCATTATTTTGGCGCCGGGGATGTTCGCACGGATTGTATCGACTGCGCGGGCTAATGCCAGCCAATGCCGGTTGACGCCGCCGTCCGCGTCGGGGAACGGATTATAGGCACACGATTCGACTACGACGATATCTGGGCGGATTGAGGCAAGCGACGGGATTTGGTTCCCGAGATACGTATACCCGTGTGTTATTCGTTCAATTGCGTAATCGATATTGGTTCCGCCGGCACCGTAATTAAGAAGGGTGAAATTGGTTGCCGGGTACGCCGCGGATAGTTTACTCCCGACTGCGGGAAGTCCGGGCCCCATGGTATCGATCATCGAGTCACCTAAGAATGCAATGGTGTATGATTTCTTTTTCGTGACGGGCGGTGTAGGAGTTGGAGCAATTGTCGTGACTCCTAGAATTTCCGGAGTAGGGGTAGGTACTGCAACTATTTGTCCAAAAGAAATGTCCGGTTTTTGCGGAGCGGGTTCTGCGACTGCTATGTCGTCCGGTATCGGGGATATCACCGTACCCGCGGCATAGACGGTAAATGCAAATAACGAAAATAGGTTCATAAGCTACTGGCGGATGATGAGGTGTTCTTCAAAGCGTTTCGCTTCAAAAAATTTGATACAAAAGTCCCTCGTCTTTATCGGGTCGTACCTCGCGCAGGAAAAAATATTCAGGTACACGCTTTTTTTGTATTCCGAAAAATGCGCGGTGACGGAACTGGTTTCAATGAGTTGCACGAGCGAGAATCCGGACGTGAGAGGATTTTCATGACCGAAGTGAGAAATGAATGCTTCGCCGTACCGTTTCATGTGAATGACGTTATCACATAACTCGATGACAAATTTTTTAATCTCGCCTTCGGATGAGATCTTTTTGGGATTGCACTCGTATAAATTGAGTATCAATTCTTTTCCGTATGTTTCTTGCATACCTCTAGCTAAAATTATTTTATGATGAATGTCAATGACTAATTTAATTTCTTGAGCCAGTATATCAAATAGCTCGGACTTATTTTATCAAAAATTCATAAACATTGCTGGTGCAAGAAAAAGGGGTAAAGGGGAAAATGAATTGCACCAGCATTCCCTGTCGCTCCAGCCGCTCCGCGGCTGTCGCGAACGTTTTATGAATATGCTCGCAGGGCGCACTATTGAAGGGGAAAATATTTTGATAATTGTGATTCCGTATCACCCACCTACCCAAAACAATAGTGATGGCGGCGACCCCGCCTTGTGCGAGAGGCCGCGCTAGGGCGCGGCTTGCCGATGTTCCGGTGATTTAAAATTTTTTTCAGTCTCTCCCGAAGTCTCTTTATATTTTTCTTGTCCTGCAGTCGGCGGGGTGATCCGCTATTACCCCCGCCGCTTTATTCGTATCCCTGTCCAGCGTTCGCATCTCGTGGTAGTTCGGGTGGCGAGCCCGCGGGATTTTTAAGAACCTTTGAATACTTTAGCGGGCTCGCTATAAGTCGAGCCGCCTATACGTAGTTTTGGGTAACACGTTTGTCTTTTCTACGGCGGCTCTCCTTTTGGCAGGTACTACCCGGAGGAGGCGGGGGCGCGGAGCCGCCAAGATATTTGAAATCGACCAGAACCCAAGGCAAAACTATCATCTTTGACTATGACGCGTACACCTCAGATCGTTTTGGGAGAGTCCTTGCGTATGTCATCGTTGACGGAAAAAATGTATCAGTTGAGCTCGCGAGGCAGGGATTGGTAAAAGTGACAATTTATGAGGATCGGCGCAAGCTGAAATATCAGGACGAGTTGTTAAAGGCACAAGATGAGGCAAAACAGAAAAAGTTCGGTGTGTGGAAATAGTAAAGATCGTTGATATTCGATAAAATTATTTTATTGGTCGCGCAAAACCCATTGGTTTCTGTTCTTTTGGTTGTGGCATATACCGATTTTGAATGACAAGTAAATCTTCTGCTGTTAGTGGCGACCATGGTCTTCCGCGTTCTTTATCTCCCTCCAAATATCGTATTTCTGCTGTCACTTTATCTTCAAGGGCAAGATTGACAATTCCAGCTATATCAGCGCCACTAACATTTCCCAAAGTTTTAGCCACGGAATCAACGTCTAAATCTGGACTAATAATATTATCTTTATTTCCGGATTGTTCTAGGTGTTTTTGAAGGTGGATTTTTAAAATCTGTGCTCTTCCAGTTTCATCAGGTAACCCGATGTGTATTTTTTTATCAAGTCTTCCCGGACGCATAAATGCCTGATCAAGTGCTTCTGGTCTGTTGGTTGATGCGAGAATTGTTAATCGAGGATTAGCTTTTAACCCGTCCATATTTTGTAGAAAGACAGCGACCATTTTTTGTGTAACTTCGTGAATATTACTATCCCGTGAAGGAACAAGACTATCCACTTCATCAATAAATGTAATAACATCCTTTCCTTGATCAGCAAGAGCTTTTGCCCGATCAAAAAATTCCTGCATGTGCTTCTCCGCATCACCAACCCATTTTGATATTATATCAGTGACCGATAACGACATAAATTCTGTGCCTGCCTCGCTGGCAATTGCTTTCGCAAGCATCGTTTTCCCGGTACCTGGTGGCCCTTCCAAAAGTATTCCTTTGGGCCGAGTAACACCACGTTGGGCATATACATCAGCATGTTTTATGGCCATAACAAGTTTTCGCGCTTCGTCCACTGCTTGTGGATTGCCACCTATATCGGCAAATTTTGGCATCGCTGCCTTTTCTTCTTCTGTGAGTAAATAACCGATTTGCTCTGTTTTTTCTCCAAACATTTTTGAAAATGGATTACTTTTATCCATTTTTCCAATGGCTGCCAGCGATGGATCGTCGCCGACGTAGTTTTCCCAATTTGGTATTTGAAAATTGACTGCATTTTCTGGAGGCGTAATACCTCTAGCCTGATAGTATGCCGTTGTGAATTCACCCAACATGTGGGTAAACTGTTGCGCTTGTTTTGTCATATCATCACGATTGGCAATCTCGACAATTGTAGCGTTGTCTTTTAAACTCACAAGTTCTGCCACGATAGGGTTATTTTGTGTTTTTGGTTGTTCTGGTATCGGAGGGGTACCGTTGATTTCATTTTTTCCCATTAAATCACGCCATCGACTATTAAAGAATGACGTGGGGTCACCGAAGTCACTTTTTGGTTTTTCTTGTAATGAAGACCAGCCGAGATTGACCATGCATCTGACACCATCTTTCTCCAAGATTATGGCTTGCTGACCTGAGCTTGTGGTTTCAAATTTTACAGTATTTCCTTGTTCTCGAAGATTTTTTGCAATTTTTACTGCATCACCTGTGGGAGTAAAACCAGCATCCTTTTCCAGTCGCACATCACTGTAGTCCATCGTCGCTGAAAGCCCTAACAAAACACCCTGATCTTTTTCTCCACCTACGACTTTTACTGTGGCGCGCAATTCCTTTATTACTTCATCGTTAAATGTTGCTTTTCCTACCGTGAAGCCTCGTCTCGGTAATTCTCCTTTTTGAATATCACGAAATGTATCAAACCAAGCCGGCGCATCTATTGTTTCAACAGATAGTGGTTTTGAGGCTGCACGTTCCGGTTTACCAATTCCTTCCAAAATAGCTCTGGAATCCTCTATTGGAATGACTGGTGTAGGTAGATCGGGAGTTGGTGCACCCATATATAAAAAGCTTAGTATTTCTTAGCATAGAAAGCAAGAATGATTTTGAGGCTAAATGCTTAAAAATAACTTGTGGAATATATTGCTTGACGCTATGAAAATTCTTTGTATGCTCAAGAGCACCACAAAAACACTTAAAACGCTTGGTTGGAAAGTACAGAAACTACGGAAGGCTCAAAAATTGACACAAGAAGAATTCGCTGAGAAAATCGGGATCAGTCGCGTATATATGGGATATATAGAACAAGGTAGAGAAAGTCCGTCCTTAAAACTATTGATGAAAATAGCCAGAAAATTTGCAATAAAGCTCGAAGATTTATTCCATCGGTAACGTTCCATTTTCATTGCAGAACAATTAGGCTACAATGATTGTATGTACCTCATGTATATTGATGAATCCGGCGATACAATTTCCCTCCCTAGGATGTAAAATATACATATGACTAACCCAATAACAATATTTGAAGAAATTAAAAAAATAAATGAATACCAATCAGAGTACTGGTCTGCGCGTAAGATTGCGAAGATTTTGGAGTATGCTGATTATCGCAATTTTGAAATGGTTCTAAAAAAAGCGAAGGAATCGTGTAAAAATAGCGGCCAATCAATCCCCGATCATTTCGTTGACGTCACCGATATGATCGAAATCGGTAAAACCGCATCACGAGAGATTAAAGATACCTATCTATCTCGATATGCGTGTTATCTTATTATGCAAAATGCAGACCCATCAAAAGAAATTGTTGCACTGGGTCAAACATATTTTGCTATACAAACGCGTAGGCAAGAAGTTCAGGATCAGCAAATTGAAGATCAAAAACGCGTGTTTCTCCGCGAAGAGATAACCGCGCATAATAAACATCTGGCGGAAGCGGCAAGTCAAGCAGGAGTGACGAACTATGGACGGTTTACCAATTACGGCTATATGGGATTATATGGTGGGTTGAGTATGCAACAAATTCATGCAAAAAAACGATTAAAGCCGACGCAGAAAATTCTTGATCACATGGGAAGTGAAGAGTTAGCGGCAAACTTATTTCGTGCAACTCAGACAGATGCTAAAATTCGTCGTGAACAGGTTAAGGGTGAAGCAAAGGCAAATCAAACGCATTTTGAAGTCGGGCGTAAAGTTCGGAAAACGATACAAGAGCTTGGTGGTACAATGCCTGAAAAGTTACCGACAGATGATGATATTTCCAAAGCGAAAAGAAGAATATCTCCACAAAAAATAATGAGTCAAATAGGTTCCACGGACGACAGTTAAGAAATGACCCAATCCCAAGCACTTTCTATACTAAAAATTGGCGAGAATGTCTTTTTAACCGGTGAACCGGGTAGTGGTAAGACGTATATTGTTAATGCGTATGTAGCGTATTTGCGAAAGCATGGTATTGAGCCGGCAATCACGGCTTCAACCGGTATAGCGGCCACGCACATCGGCGGCATGACAATCCATTCATGGAGCGGGATCGGAATCAGAACGAAATTGGATACGAGAGACCTGAAACACATTGCCTCAAATCAATACATTACCAAGCGTATTCGTCGAACTAAGGTTCTTATTATAGAGGAAGTATCCATGCTTACTTATGATACGTTGTCCATGGTGGATAGCGTATGTCGTCATGTGAAACAGAATCAGGAACCGTTTGGCGGCATGCAAGTGGTTTTTTGCGGCGATTTTTTTCAGCTCCCGCCAGTGGTAAAAAGAGAAACAGTAAGCACTACACAAACCGAGCTTCCGGAAACCTCGTCGGCTCATTTCTCATATGACGCTCCTGTGTGGAAACAGCTCCATCCATTCGTTTGCTATCTCACCGAACAGCACCGTCAGGAAGATAAAGATTTTCTGGCCTTGCTCTCAGCGATCCGGCACAACGTATTTGGCGCTGACCATTTTCACCATATTGAGGCAAGAAAAATTGATGAGCGGGTTGTGCCGGATGGCATACCGAAACTTTTTTCTCATAATGCTGATGTCGACCGCATCAACGACGAGGTACTCGCAAAACTTCCGAGTGAGCCCCATGTATTTACTATGTCTGCGCTCGGTCCAGATGCACTGGTGACCGCGCTGAAAAAAGGGTGTCTTTCTCCTGAGACACTGATCCTGAAAGTTGGTGCGGCGGTTATGTTTACCAAAAATAATCTAAAAGAAGGATTTGTCAACGGAACGCTTGGGGCAGTTGAATACTTTGATAAAACAAGCGGCAGTCCTGTTGTAAAAGTGCAAAACGGACGGCGAATTTCCGTTGAGCCGATGGACTGGACAGTTGAAGAAAACGGACGTATTCGTGCGCAGGTTTCACAATCGCCGCTTCGTTTGGCTTGGGCGATCACCGTTCATAAAAGTCAGGGGATGACTTTGGATTCGGCGGTGATGGATCTTTCTCAAGTTTTTGAATTTGGGCAAGGATACGTTGCGCTTTCTCGAGTACGGCGTCTTTCTGGTCTATATATGTTAGGTTGGAATGCACGTGCTTTTCAGATACATCCTGAAATATTGGCGAAAGACAAAGTTTTCCGACAGGATTCACATGATGCAGAAACAATATTTTCTACTCTCTCTCCTGTTGAACTTCAAAAGAGGTGTGATGATTTTATCACGCGTTCCGATGGAAAATTGAGGTCAACAAGTAGAGAGTGTTTGTTACCGGATACGTACACTGAAACACTTTTATTGTGGAATGAAGGAAAAACTATCGCACAGATTGCCACAGTTCGTAAACTGAAAGAGAGTACTATTTTGGAGCATATAGAAAAACTTGTAGCTCGAAGGGCTATACGTTCGGCAGATCTCTCGCGTATTTGTACGCCGACTCTTTCCCGCGCACTTCCCAAAATTCATGCCGCGTTTCGTGAGTATCATGACGACAGGCTTTCACCGGTTTTTCAGAAGCTTAACGGTGAGTATTCATATTATGAATTGCGGATAGCCAAACTTTTGTTGCAGGAAAAGTATATACAAGAAATTTCCCTACAACCTAAAAAATCTGGTTTTGAACAAATTAGAAAAATATACCCCAATACATATCAGCCGTGGGATAACAAGCAAGATGAAACATTGCGGAAGCTTTATGTAGAAGGAGCATCTATGAACAATCTATCAAAAACATTCGGGAGAAAAAATGGCTCTATCAGATCACGCCTTGCCAAATTAGGGCTGGATTAAAATAATCCTAGCTGATCTTCAGAAATTTTTCTCTTCATTGTTTGTGGTTTTTCTTTCGATAACCCAAGCGATCGATAGGTTCGCAAGCGTTTGAAATACATTATTTTGAGCATAGGCACATCAAAGTCCACATAGTCATAGACGTACGCCACCTCTTTTCCTTCCGATGAACGCTGGACTCTCCCGACGTATTGAATGAGTTTACCTTTCCAGGAAAACGGAAATGCGAGAAATAAATGCGTGAGTTCCGGCCAATCAAATCCTTCGCCGATAAGCTTTCCCGTTGCAATTAAAAGTTGAAACTGTTCCTGCCGGATGCGTTTCATGAGCTTTTCTCGTTTTTTCTTTGTCATAGTACCTTCAGCGATTGCTCCATGAACACCTTTGATTTCTTTTCGGATCGACGCCAGAAGTGTTTGGCAGTGTTCCACGCGTTCACTAAGCACGAGACATTTCATTCCCGCGCGTAGTGCCATCGCTACATCTTTGGCAATCTGCGTATTTCGTTCTTCGTCGGCTATGAGCAGACATGCCAGATCGCTAAATTCTTGGTGTTGTTTGCCAGTGAGCTGAAATGGTGTTTTTTTGGTGATGAGTTTTGTTTCCACAGTCGATTCTGTTGTCAGCGCCGCCGATGGTTTTTCGTCATCAGTTTTGATAATCGGACCGATATAAAAGGTCATAAGCCGTTCGAGTTGATCTTTGCGATATGCCGTGGCCGTGAGCCCAAGAATATATTTTGCAGAAAGCTGTTTAACGACGTTGGTAAATGTATGCGCGGGAACATGGTGACATTCATCGACGATCACGTGACCGAAACTATGTTTCAATTCTTCGGTCCCGCGACGTGCAAGCGTTTGATACGAAGCAATCGTAATTTTTTTCCCAATCTGCCATTTATTTTCTCCGATGATACCCAGATCGTTCTTTTTTAACGTGAACCACTCCTCCATACGTTTTTTCCATTGCGAGAGAAGTGTCATGGTGTGAACGATAATGAGCGTGCGTTGTCTTCGGCGTTTCATACAATACAGAGCAACCATGGTTTTCCCGAATGCCGGATGGGCTTCCAAAATGGCGCGATCGAGTGCAAGTAACTGTTTTGCTATTTTCTGTTGTTCCGGCCGAAGTGCCAATTTCGTTGAAAAACTCATTGGTAGATTGGCTGTTTGTTGGTTCTCAATCTGTAGAGAAATATTATGATTTTTTGCGAACGTTTCGATTTCCGATAGAAGCCCTGCAGGCATCAAAATTCCATTCTCGATTTTTTCGATGTTTTTCAGAAAGCGCGGCGTATTCCATGTAGAATATCCTCGTCGTTCCAGTTCATGAAACTGCGGGTTGGGAAAATTGAGTTTGGTTTTAAGGAATTTGTAGAGTGTATCCGGTAGATACAATTCCGATATGAAGATTTGGTTGCTAAGAATTAGTCTCGCTTCTTGCATTTGAGTTGTTTTAACGGAATCTTCCGGTTCATCAATTTGATTGATTGCCTGCGTAGATTCTTCGTGGATTATTGGTGTCGGCATACGTGTAATATGCAAGACAGTATCAATGTGAGCAAGAGAAATTTTTCTGAAGGATTGTAATAAATCCCATTGATCAGAATATGGCGTACCAGTTGTGTCAATAAATACGGTGTTATGTTGTTTTACTGCTTTTACTTGAAGTGGCAGCGCGATCAGGTTTCCGAATCCTTTGCCCGTATGTTCGTCTTGACTGGGAAACATACGATCATAGGTTTTTCTGGAAAAGATTTTTGCTTCGGACAGCAGAAATTTTCCCAGTTGCCGTGCTTTATATGCCGGTATGTTGGTTTCAAAGAAAAACCACAGGTGTCCGCCGTTGCCTGATCGCGAGCGTTCGAGATAACAGGACAGATGATGTATTGAAGAAATCTGTACTAGTTTTATCGATTCCGTAAGCCAGGTTTGTCCGTCAAAATCAATGGTTAAAAAATATGTGGTGTTATCCGGTAGGAGCGGATAGATACCGATCGTTTGTTCACCGATGAGATGGGACAAAATGACTTGATCAGTTAATCGCTCAGATTGTTTATTGAGTCGGTATACAGGTGAATATCCTGATTTTTCTTTTGTAGGTGATTGCCAATATCGTGCGTAAATATCTTCACGACCGCGAAAGAGTGAACGGAAGAGCGCTATACCCATTATGCTAATGGTAGTTGATTCCATGACTCGTATTATATAAAAGCTTGTCAGAACAATCCAATTTATAAAATCGGCGCCCTGCGAGCATATTCATAAAACGTTCGCGACAGCCGCGGAGCGGCTGGAGCGACAGGGAATGCTGGTGCAATTCATTTTCCCCTT
>JAGVPS010000076.1 GCA_020052135.1 Minisyncoccota bacterium | reverse complement strand
TTTTTGACTGCCGCTTTTATGTCTTTCACGCCCATGCCGTATTTTTCTAAAAGCTCTTCGGGTTTGCCTGATTCTCCAAACGTATCCTGAAGGCCAATAAATTCCATTGGAGTCGGCGCCTTTTTTGCTAAGAGTTCGGCGATCGCGCCACCCAGTCCACCAATCACTTGATGCTCTTCCACGGAAACAACCGCTCCGCATTTTTTCGCCCACAAAAGAATAGCGGCTTCATCTAACGGCTTTACGGTGTGGCTATCAAGTACTACCGTATAGATATTTTCTTTTTCAAGATCACGCGCGGCAACAAGCGCTTGGTAAAGCAAGGGACCCGCGCCTACCATGAGACACTCTGGTTTTTTTCGGGAACTCGGTTGCCACAAGACTAATGCTTTTCCCGGCATAAAGGGAGTTTCTCTAGTTGTTATGACGGGCGTCTTTTCACGCGCAAACCGGAGATAGGTCGGACCCCATAGCTTTGCCGCGGCGATGGTCGCCTTCCGCGCCTCGTGGACATCACCCGGAACAAAGACGCGCATATTCGCCATGACACGCATCGTTGCAATGTCTTCCACTGCCTGATGCGTGGCGCCGTCAGGGCCCACGGAAATGCCCGCGTGAGCGCCGGCAATTTTTACATTTGCATCGTTATAAGCGATGGTTGTTCGTATTTGCTCCCAATTTCTTCCCGGAGAAAACGTGGCATACGAAGAAATAAAAGGGACTTTTCCTGCCAGCGCAAGCCCCGCCGCAAGCGTTGCAAGATTTTGTTCTGCAACGCCCACCTCAATAAATCGCTTAGGAAACTTTTTTGCAAAACTCTCCGCGCGCGTGGATTCCGTTAAATCTGCCGAGAGTACAACGACATTCGAATCATATTCGCCCGCCACCACTAATCCTTCGCCATAGCCATTTCGTATGGGAGCTCGCTCTACATCTCCGCCAGAGGCGGATCCTCCGGAGGAAAAAATTTTAGGATTCAATTTTGCTTCGGGATTCAACATACGCTTACGCTTAGTGCGATGCTAATATACTAATTCCTGCCTACCGGCAGGCAGGCATGCCAATGATACTAATAGATACGAATAGGATTAGTATTATTCGTATAATTAGTACGTATTAGTATATTGGTATCACGTTACTTTTTGCACACTCCTCCTCCGCACTCTTCATGGCCGCAGGTGCCACGCTGGAGCCTAAGCGGCGCCGCAAGCACCGCAAACACCATGGCATTTCCAAACCAAAAACTTGCGCGCTGACCTAAAATTGAGCCCTGCATCGTGGCTACCCAGGCATACACCAGGGCAATGATCGCGGCGATCCATAGAATGATGCCCAGCACATACCAACACTCACAGCTCCAATGGCACTTATGGTGATTCATCATAAAAGTAAATGTACTACAGTGAAGACCTTTATAAAAATTAATTTTAAAATGCCGGCTTTCTATAGAGGTCCGGGTCTATGACGCGATCGAAGCATACTCGCCCCGCATCGTGCGCCCATGTTTCTGGTATGCCCTTGGCACCGACTGGTTCAGGCGCGTATCGGGAATATTCGCTCTTCGCTGGCAGATTGAACGTGGCACACAACTCAAACGACAACGCTTCTTTTGTAGCATACTCATACTCAGTTTTAGTTTCAGGATCAACCGGCGCTACAAACCCCGAAATAGGATCGCGAAGTTCGTCGAGTGTCTTTGGGAGACGATTCTTTTGCTGCCAGAAAAACACGATCTGGCTTTGTATGTTTTGTAAATGCCCTATCCGTTCCGCGTCTATCTTTTCGAGACGCGCGCGTACCGGAGAACCGGCAACCATAAAGCCGGCCACGATTCCAGCTAAAACAACAAGCATGACTCCTCCAATGCCCATCTTCATATGCTGAGGGAATGATCCCGGCTTTTTTCGAAGCGCCCAGAGATAGTAGCCAAAGATTATGCCTGCCACGACGAGTATTGAAAGCACTTTAAGCACGAACCGCATTGTTAAATCACCCTCGAGAAGATTAAACACGAGCGCTACGAGATCTCCAATGAGCAATGCTCCCGCCGCGAAGAGCGTAAAAGAAATAAGCCACCGGCGCACGCGCAAGCTTGCTTTTTCAGGATCTGTGCGCTGATCGCGCTCAAGGAGCATCGAAAGCCATACAAATACCGGAAACACGACAATGAGCGCCGCCATGGAGTAGCGGATTGACGTGCCAAAATCGAAGGTATATCCCAACTGATCAGGAAACGCGGTATTAATGAGCTTAAATACTAAATTCAAAAAACTTCCCGCGCTCACATAGAGCGTAATAATGGCAAGCAGATGCAAGAACACGTCCCTCGGTGTGCTTTTTTTAATTTGTGTATCCATATGTATAGTATACCTCCTTTTAACTATTCATGCTCAGATCTGATTTTCCCGCCCAGAGTTCGCAGTTCCTGAAGCGCTACCCTCAATTGCTCCGACTTGGGCGGACTGCCGGGAACATCCGAAGCTCCCGGCGGAATACCATGCCAGAGATAATTTGATTCCATATAACTTACCCCCTTCCCCGGTATGGTGTGGGCGATAATCACGGTCGGCCGTTCGTAAATTGCTTTCGCTTCATACGCGGCGGAGATAATTTGTTCGATGTTATGTCCATCCACATCAATCACATTCCAGTTGAAAGCTTCATACTTTGCCCGGAGCGGCTCCAATGGCATAACTTCTTCAGTAAATCCATCAATCTGGATATTATTTCGATCCATCACGACCGTGAGGTTTGAGAGGCGATTTTTCCCCGCGAACATAATTCCCTCCCACGTATTCCCTTCATCGTGTTCCCCATCCGAGGCGAAGCAATATATCCGATGTCGACGTCCATCCATGCGAGCGGCAAGCGCCATGCCAGCCGCTTGAGAGATGCCAGAACCCAAGGGACCTGATGTTGTTTCAATTCCAGGCAATGACCCCCGATGCGGATGCCCCTGCAAGCGGGAATTTATTTTACGGAGCGTCTTTAATTCGTGGATCGGAAAATAGCCGGCATGCGCGAGCGCAACGTACTGTATGGGACAGATGTGGCCATTCGAAAGCACGAGCCGATCACGATCTTTCCAGTCTGGCTTTTTCGGATTGTGATTTAAAATATGAAAATAAAAGGCCGTAAATACGTCCGCCATGCCGAGAGGACCTGCCGAGTGTCCTGACCCGGCTTCAAAAAGCATCGCGAGTAGATCTTCACGAATCTCGTTTGCTTTCTCTTCTAAAAATTTTAACTTGTCATCGTGCAACATATTAATTCAAAATGTAAATATCAAAATGAAAAATGACATTGTAAAATTTAAAATGTTCTGAAGCTAGGCGGAAGAACTACTAGAATTTTACACTTTTATCTTTGCATTTTACATTTAAAGCACGACTAGGTCTGTATACGCCTTCCTCGAATCTGTCGCACTTAGAATGTATGATGCAGAAACCACTATGTTCGCACCCGCCTCCTTTACAAGCTCTGCAGTTTCTGGATTCATGCCCCCATCAACTTCAATTATAGCATGCGGAAATTTCTCTCTCAAAATTCGAACTTTCTCGAGCACTCTCGACTGAAATGGTTGCCCCGCAGGACCGGAACTAACCGCAAGTATTTGAAACTCTTTAAATTCATTGCTGTTGGATAAGAGTTCTTCAACCGGCGTTTCAGGCACCGCGGCAAGCATGAGCTCTACCCCTCGCTCGTGACATGTGTCGCTTATGACCTCTGCATCGTTCATCGCCTCCACGTGCACAATAATGCGCTGTGCCCCCGCATCAATCCATGACCCAATAACCAGCTCCGGATTTTCAACCATCAGATGGACTTCTATTTTGACTTTCTTCTGTTTGTTGCTCGACATAAGTTGTGCTGCTTCCTCGGGAGACCCCCAGGTAATACGGGGAGCAAATTTTCCATCAACGACATCAATGTGAATCCACTCCGCAAATTCTTTTACTTTTTCGAACTGCTCTCGCGCTTCAGTAAACGTGTTTGCGTTTATAACAGGAATAACAGTCATGGGTTAATCAATTTTTTTAATACGACGTTTATGCCGTTCCTCTTTGGAAAACGGAGTTTCAAGCCAAAGCTTTACTGCCCCAAGCGCTTGCTCCTCGGTTAAGAAGCGTGCGCCGAGCGAGAGAATATTTGCATCGTTGTGTTCTCGGGAAAGCGTTACGATTTTTTCAGGACCCCCATAATATACTGCCGCTCGCACACCTGCATGCCGATTTGCCACCATCGCCTCCCCCTCGCCCGAGCCACCAAAAATGATTCCTCGGGAATTTTTTGGATCTTTTGAAACAGCTTCTGCGGTTTTGTGCACGAAGTCCGAATAGTCGTCGTTGGAGTCAAGCGTATACGCGCCGCAATCCTCTACCGCATAGCCCGAATCAATAAGAAATTTTTTTACTTTTTCTTTGAGGGCATAGCCGGCATGATCGGTGGCGAGATAGATTTTCATTTTTCTGATACTACAGGATGGACTCGAACGATACTTTTTGCTTTCTTCAATATTTCTTTATCCTGTGTGATAAGTACTGACTTTGTTAAGAGTGCAGTTGCCACCACAATACTATCACCAAGTTTTAACTTTGATCCACGACGAATTTCTGCGACCAACTTCGCTAATTGAGAATCAAGAGAAATAACAGTAAATTCTTGCAGAAACCGTCGAATTTTACTCTCTTCTTCTTCTGTTAAACGCGGAAACGCAAGAATTTCTATCTCACTAATAACCGAAATAAAAAAACGTGCATTGCCAGTGCGCCAGCGAAGAAGCTGATCTACTACCATCGTGTCGCCTCGTAGATAGCTAATCAAAACATTTGTATCAAGTGTAAACACAAAATATGTCTACCGTTGCCATTCGCGGCGCAATGATTTTTGATAGGCAGGTCCACTTAATTTCTTATGCTTCAAAATTCCTCTGGCTTCGCGCCAAGGATCACCTGCCTCACGTAATACAGCGACAAGTTTTGCCACAGTCATTTTTTTTGTTTTAGCGAGTGTTTTTATCACCTCCTGTAATTGCATGCTCATAGTAAAAGCATAGATTATAGAGTGTCAAAAATCAATATCTGATTTTTTGATGTTTTTGAATTGAATGAAAAATTTCTCGGGATAAGGTATTAATCTTCTTATTAAATTCTACAGCTAAACACCATTGAATTGTTTTGCTTTTTGATTGGCAAATTCCAAACTTATTTTCTATTTTCCGGATTGCAATCGAAAATTGATCCTCAATCCACCATTCATCTAAAACCCCAAACAGCTTAAACTGTTTTCGCTTTTTCAAAAAATGTTTTTTGCAAGTATATGACCACCCGCCTTTGTTCCAAAATACTTCTGCATAAACTTCTCTTTTACATCTATTTTGTCTTAGATGCACATCGCACTTGGGTGTACTCATTTAGATCATTTTATTATAATCGGATTGCTATCATCGGAAAGAAACTTTTTTACTTTTTCTTTAAGGGTAAACCCAGCATGATCGGTGGCGAAATAGATAGTCATTTAATCTAAAAATTTAAACGTCTTTGCTATTTCTATGAGTTGCTCACGATCAGAATCTGCTGACCCAAAAGAATAAATAAGGTTGCCATGGAGAGAGTAAGTTTCAATGAATCTACCCCCTGGACCTGTTATGTTAGCAACAAGCATATCTGTGTTACTTCCTTTAAGAATTTCTGTTTTAATTGTCGTGAGTTGAATCTCATCAGGTCTATCTTTAGGAGGCAATGCGAGTAATTTTTCGTGATTTGTGTAAGCTTCATCTGCATTTTTTTGAAATTGTTCAGCTAAAGCCTTAATGGTTGTAATGGTTACTGGTATGTATTCAGTATAATGATTCGCTGTTGTTTCATCTTTTTTACGAATCATAAAATAAAAATCGTGATATCCTTCTGAAATTTCCCCTATTCGTAGATTAAAGACAGAAGTTGTTCGAGTTTTTTCGTATGGTAAAACTTGTAATTTATTAGGATAGCCAAACTCAAATCCATATTCTTCATTACGATACGTTCCCCAATCCGTCCGAGTATCGCCTGACTGACTAGCACTCTCTTGCAACGTGGGCGTATTAGATATTGCATTATTTTTACTCAATATAAAGTAGCCTAACCCTCCTGCAAGAATAACTGCTGTCACGATAAGGAATGTGGTTTTATTCATGTCTTAATGTTACCTCCAATTAACTAATCAACCAACTAACTAATTAACTATTTGTGGCTGGAAAGTTTCGTTTATTTTCACCGGGATTTTTTGCACACCACTGATCTCTTTGTCGTGCACGAACACTTTTAGCATCAACCCCTCCATCGTTTCCTTTGAAAAATTCTGATCAAAAATAAAGTTGCCTAAACTGTAGGCAATATACCCCTCTTTGTACTTCTCCACCTCCTGCACGACGTGCGGATGGTGACCTATAACGAGATCCGCGCCCGCATCAATGAACGCATGCGCGATGTCCCTCTGATACCCGCTGACGCTTGTTTCATACTCCTCTCCCCAGTGTAGAGAAATAATCACTATATCTGCCTTGTCCTCCTTAGCTTTCTCGCCCGCCGAAGCTTCAGCGGAGGAGGGGGCGATGGATGCCTTCTTTGCTTTCATTATTGTCTGTTTTATAATCTCCGGCTCAAAAGAGCTCAATCCCGACTTGGTTACTGTTGCCTCAAGAGTTTGTGGCATAAGATTGGTATACCCAAGTAATGCAAGTGTTGTCCCGTCCGAAAGCGTAAAAAATTTAGGGTTGTTTGCGTCCGTATAGTTCATCTCTGTTCCTACCGGTTGTATGTTGTTCGTTACCAGTATATTGACTGTGTCCTCAAGCGCATCGCGCCCCCAATCCCAAATATGATTGTTCGCGAGCGAGAGCGCGTCAAACCCGGCAAAACGAAGCGCCTGGCCCATCTGTGGCCGTGCCCGGAACGAATAGATACTGCCCTGATTCTTGCCACGGCTCGAGATAGGATTTTCCAAATTACCAAATGTAAAATCAGCTTTGCGGATT
>JAGVPS010000085.1 GCA_020052135.1 Minisyncoccota bacterium | reverse complement strand
TCCAAGAAAATCCTGCGGTAAAGACGCATTACGACAAACTCTTCGAGCGGCTTCAAAAAAGCCCGGCTGAACAACTTCTACCTTTTGCTATTTGGGAACTGTACCGGGAGAAACATTTTCATACATATCCCGCAGAACCGCGCTATGAAGAAGCTTGGCAATATGCGCTCGATGATTCCGTGATGGCAAAGAAATTTGAAGGACGCGACGCGCGCTGGGTGAGGAGAGGCAAGAAAGGACGGGAAGAGGCCGCAGTAATAACCCGCGGTAGCTTGAACATCCATATGAGCCCTGAAGCAGTGCAGGAACTTGATCAACTGATCGAACGGGGAGTGGTAAAAGCCGAATATAAATTTGCACAACCGGGGACAATCGATGCGACCAGTCGGCACGATGTAGTTACTATCTATTTTATTGAAGAACCTACCGCAGAAGGTCTCGAAGCACTCAGTGTATGTGCAAAGCGGCATTTCCGCGGCAATAAGCTTTTGGGTAAAAAAATTTCTGATGGATTTTATATGTCGGAGATTGGTAAAATTGCTCCTGAAGATGTGGAGCAGTTGCTGAAGCGAGATTTATTAATCAAAGCGCCCAGGCTTGTGCGCAGCCTCATCGGGTATCTGAAACTACATGGTGATACTAGGTGGCCGCCAGAAATATCTGAAGGCGAGTTCTATGCATTGCAAGAGGCCCTCGCTCTCTATGGGTTAGACCTTGCCTATAGTCGGGATAAAGGATTTACCGTGAAAAGAATTTCATAACTCATATGGAAAAACCTGGAAATAAAAACGGAGAAGATGGCTTATTTTCTGAAATAGGGGATTATCGCATTGAAATTCCAATTGCATCTGCACAGGCGAGTATCGAGCAGGCGTTTCCGGATTTTGAAATAAAATCCATCAGAGCTTTAGAAGGAGTGGGAGGGTTAGGGAATGTGATTTACTTAGTAAATGAGGAATATATTTTCCGTTTTGCGCGGCATGCGAAAGCCGATCGTTCTCTCGCGCATGAAGTCGCCGCACTTCCCGAGATAGAAAAAAGCCTCAATATTCCTATTCCGCACATAGAGTATGTTGGCCGCCAACAGGAGAGTGGGCTCGGATTTGTTGGGTATCGAATGCTTGAGGGTGAAGGGCTGTGGCCAGAATTAGTTCGAGATGCAGGAGGGAAAATCAAGGAAAAGTTTCCGAAACGCCTCGGCCAGTTCTTTAATGAACTTCATGCGTTTGATGTGGCGCGTGCGCGGGAGCTTGGAGTAAGAGAGATTTCATATCCGAAAGAATATGAGCTCCAGCTCTCTGATGCCAAAGAGAAGTTATTTCCTGCTCTTGATCAGTATTTTCCCACCGAAGCTTATAGAATTAAAGCGTGGATAGAAAAGACGTTTAAAAAGTTTTTTACAGAGCGTGAGAAGTTTGGTTATACCCCCACGGTTATTCATGGAGATTTAGAGGCAGAACATATCCTCTATGATAGAGAACGAGATGACATATCTGGCATTATTGATTTTGGCGGCTTGGGGATCGGCGACCCCGACTATGATCTGTGGCGGCCGTATAGCCATTATGGGAGAGAGTTTATTGAAAAACTCTTGGAAACCTACCCACATAAAAATTCTGAACTCTTATTTGAAAAAATGGAATTTTTCTGGAGCGCCCAGTTGGTGCGGCGCGCAGTGCGCCCATTAGCAGTAGGGGATACAGAAAAGTTTTTGAAAGCTTGTAAGCGTTTAAAAGAACGTGTAGATACCGTACAATAAAAACAATGCCTACTCAAAAATCAATTCTCGTAACCGGTTGCGCGGGGTTTATCGGAGCGAATTTTGTGCGTGAGTTTAAAAAGCGATATCCCAAAACGGAGATCATTGGCATTGATAATTTTTCAACGGGTAGGCGGGATGCGCTCGATAAGCAGATTACTTTTTACCCCCACACCAAACGGGGATTGGTATCTTCAGCACGAACTAAAGGCGATCCTCGTTATGGTGTGGGGGTTTATGAAGGATCAATATGCGATAGAAAACTTCTTGAAAAGATTTTCAAAAAGCACCGACCGGCATACGTGTTTCACTTCGCCGCGTTGCCGCAGGTGTCATACAGCGTTGAACACCCCGCGGAAACTACCGAGGTGAATGTGTTTGGAACTGTGCTTTTGCTTGAGATGGCTCGGGACTACAAAGTAAAACGCTTCATACACTCCTCTTCCTCCGCGGTCTACGGCGACGCGAAAGAGTTGCCTACAAAAGAGGGGAGCAAGCTCCTACATCCGCGTTCGCCCTACGGACTTCAAAAATATACAAACGAACCCTTTTTAAAAATGTTCAGCGATCTGTATAGCCTCGATAGCGTGGCGCTTCGCTACTTCAATGTGTTCGGTCCTGGGCAATACGGCGGATCAGCCTACGCAACAGTTATTTGCAATTGGCTTGAGGGATTATATTTCCGTCACAAGGGAAAACCATTTTTAGAAAGCGATGGAAAACAATCGCGCGATTTTTGTTATGTGAAAAATGTGGTGGATGCGAATATCAAAGCCATGAAAGTGAAGGGATCACTTCGAGGGGAAACGATTAATATCGGGCATGGTAAGCGCACCACGCTCATTGAAGTAAGGAAGCTCGTTGAGCGGTATACGGGAAAGGAGCTAAATCTCGAGCGGAGACCGACACGTCTGGGAGATGTGCGCCATACCCATGCGGATATCTCTAAAGCGTGGCGTTTACTCGGGTATCTGCCGCTCATTGATTTTGAAACCGGTTTAAGGGAAACTGTGGAGTGGTTTGAGGAGAGGAGGAAGTAACTAGTAATTA
>JAGVPS010000036.1 GCA_020052135.1 Minisyncoccota bacterium | reverse complement strand
TGGGCTTGGATATTGAAGGTGTCGATGTCCGTTTGTACAAAGCCCCGAATGTTACCGTTCCAATTATGCTTTTTAATGGTGGTCATGTAGACGCGGCGGACGGGACATATGAAGCCGCCCTGCTCACTAATGTTCTTCACCATGAAAAAGCCAACGAAAAGATTTTTGACGAGCTTGATAGAATTGTGCGGCGTAAACTTGTCATTCTTGAAACTGTGCCCGTCGGCGAAACCGAAGAGGTTATGGAACAAGACAAGGAAAGAACTTTTATGAACGACTATTTGTATAATCGTCTTTTTCATAGTGCCGACGTGCCCGTGCCCGGCACATTTGAAACTCCGAAGAAGTGGGTGGATCGTTGTGCTCAACATGGTTGGAAATTAGTTAATGAAGAAGATTTAGGTTTCGACCAACCAACAATTAAAGACAGACATTACTTGTTGGTTTTTGAAAAGTAATGAATTTGCCACCAAAGAAAAACTTGCTTGCCCGTCCGTAGCTTTAGCGAAGGAGGGAAATTGTTATCGGTGCGGCTTTGCCGCCTTTCCGTCATACGACGACTGCTCCTCTCGCTATGCTCGAGGGTTGCCGGATTTTCGCGGGCCTTCGCCTCGCCGAAGTGGCTTCGGCCACGCAGGCGGGGGGATTTCCTCGCCCCTCGACAAGCTCAGTGCAAGCACGCCAGATTTTCAAATAAAACAAAAATCCCCCGAGCGGGGGATTTTAATCTATCGATATTTAATTTTTCTGTTTTTCTACTGTTTGGTTTGGAACGTATTCGACAAGGTCACTTTAACATTTCCCGAATTATCTATTGCACGAGTAAAGTAGTAATAGAGGGTATTCGGCTGTAGGTTTTGAATGGTGACCGATTGTGAGCTAAGTGCGCTCGTATTATTCGGAGCAGATACGCCGCTCACATACGCAATTGCTTGCCCTGCTCGTCCTGTCGCTTCGTCTGATCGAATAGGAAGTCGGTCAAAGTACACTTGTCCCCGAGCAAGCTCATTCGTTGTCCAATTGATGGTAGCGTTAGTACTATTAGTTTGTACTGATCTATTTTCCATCATTGGAGCGCGAGTATCGAGCCCGAAGCCGGATGACATGATGTTGTTTATTCTTGCTCGTGTTATCGGACCGACTCGGCCTGCCTGAGGAATATCGTAGGATGCTTGGAATTGTCGGACCGCTGCCTCAGTCAAGGGACCGAAGAAACCGGAGACTATCCCTGAGGGATAGATAAGAGAATTCGTGGCAAGAAACTGTTGGAGTTCTGTTACTTCACTTCCATTCTCGCCAAGATCCAATTCTGTACTGATTGCAGCATGTGTCGTTGGTATGGCTGCGGATGAGACGAAGACGAGCGCGAAGAGCACTCCCGCTAATATGAAACTAATACGTGATGTATTGATTGTTTTAGTCATAGTATTTTTTTAAGAGTTAATTTTATTAATGTGAGTTGTGTAGGTATATACAGTCGACCTAATCTTTTAGGTATATACCTTGCCTCTACTAGAAATACCGTGCTGGTGAAAGACTTATTACAACGCATCCATATCTTTTTTATTGTTACTATATGTTCTACAATTCTTGTTTTTCAAAATGAGCAGCGGCTTCTTCCGTTGACACAGTTTTACTTACAAGAAACAATCGGACGATTGCAAGGGCGATCATCCAATACACCGCCATCGCGAGAAGCGTTGTCCATTCAAATATATTATTAATATTGTTTTGCACCGTAGTCATTGGAAATACTATGAAAAAAGGAGCAACAAATGGCCATGTAAGCGTGTAGATAAAATTCGTAAATCCTGCTTCGGAATTTGCTCCTAGAAATTTTATTATAAAGCGGAGTGCAAGTAATACTTCGAGAAGCGAAGTAATATACCAAACAATTTGAGTACCTTTAAATAAAGGTTTTGTACTAGGGGAGTTATATGAATTCATAATTTAGAAATTTATATAAATATATTATTTTAACGATGAACTGTTTTTACGATGGCAATGAGCACGCACGCTCCAAGTAGTGCGACAAGAAAACTATATACATTGAATCCTCCCACCCCGCCCTCTCCAATGATACTCATGAGCCAACCGCCGATAACTGAACCGATCATGCCAACAATGATGTTGAGTAGCATGCCTTGCTCGGCATTGGTCTTCATGATGATGGAGGCTATCCACCCGACCAATGCGCCAAACACAATCCACGAAATAATTCCCATATATTTTACTTAATAAATTTTTAGTATTGTTGTAATAATGGGAACCATTTTTTATGGATCATATATGATGCCGTTTCAAGAACGGGAGCATTACGGCATCTTGATAAAAAATACACCCCGAGGTGTATTTTTTATCAAACAGCACCATTTTTACTTCAAAGACACTCAAGGCCCTCAATTTCTTCAATGGGGAGTATTTTTTGCTTTCTTTGGATTCGCTGATCGTGCGGATTGTTCCTTCGGATGATCTAAAAATGACTTTATATCTTTAATAATTTCATCGAGCCGATGGTCAGATTTAACATAGTACTTACTGACCCCAGATGTAATATAGGATTTTATGGTTTCAGGACTCGCGGCGTTACTGACTACGAAGACAGGAACCCTATTCCACCTGCCACCATTAGCTTTAAATTTTTTCACAAAATCAAGACCGTCTTCTTTGCCAAAAAGATGGTGATCAAGCCAGATTGCGTCAACTTTTTCTAAACTTTCAAGATACATGAGTGCTTGCTCAATACTCCGGATCGTAATGACCCCTAAGCTCTTCTTTCCAAGCTTGGCATTGAATGCCTGCTCAACACTACGAGCAGTAATGACACGAAAGCCACTCTTCTCAAGCTTTGCATTAATGGCCTCAAGCAGGGGTCGCTCATCCTCAAGAACCAAGACTGTTTTCTTTTTTGAAGATTTATTGATCATGGGGTTTATAATATTAATTGGACATACGTATACATTTATTTGACGCCGGTCACGGATTTTTTCATTCCCACTAAAGGAAGTGTTACATAAAAAGTGGTGCCTTTGTTCTCTTTCCCGTCCGCTCCCCGACTTGCTCGCACGCCAGCGACTTCGCCCGAGGAGTGAAACCAGATTTTCCCGCCAGATTTTTCAACAATTGATTTTACAATATAAAGTCCTAGACCGGTCCCATCGGTATCTTTATCTCTCACATTGTCGGCACGGAAAAGCTTGGTAAATATTTTGTCTTGCTGATTTTTGGGGATGCCATAGCCCGTATCAGATACTTCCAAAAGAATGTTCTTCTTATCCGCTAATGAAATTGATAATTTGATTTCCCCGCCTTCCGGAGTGTATTTCACTGCATTTGATAAAATATTTTGCACTACCATGCGCAGGAGCTTCGGGTCAGCCTGTATGAGTGTAATATTTTTCCCTGATGAAAAAGAAAATTTCATTCTTTTTACAGTAATCTGAGGTTTTTGTTCATCTATGACGCTTTGCGTAAGTTTGATTATATCGGTCGGCTTCGGCTCGATCGCAAAAGTCCCAAGCTCAAGAGAAGAAACATCTAGGAGGGCGTTCACGAGCTCCACCATCCGCTGATTACTGCGATACACTTCATCTAAATATTTTTTCTGCTTTTCATTCAACGCTCCCACGTCTCCTGCCAAGAGCATTTCCGCATACCAATTAACCGTAGAAAGCGGGGTGCGTAGCTGGTGACTAGCAAGTGAGACGAATTCGGTTTTTGCCTTATCAACTTCTTTTTCTTCGGTCATATCACGGAAAATAGCAACACCGCCGATACTCTTGCCACCGAGAAAAATAGGCGTCGCAGTAACGCTTATGAACTTTCCATTGGGTACCTGTGGATTCCGGATGAATAATGGCATTTTACTCACTGATTGGCCCTTAAAAGCAAGCGTGAATGGTATCTGATCGGTGGCAAGTGGCTTAAGGGATATGGGATCAAATACTCCATACCTCTTCTGCCAGGTATCGGGTAACCCCTGATTAGCATCAGTGCCTAAAATATCCGAAGCAATCTTATTGAAGAAAACAAGTTTCCCTGTTTCGTCTACGACAGCCACGCCGTCACCAATCGACAGTAAAATCGCTTCTTCTTTAACCCGAGCCATTTCAAGGTCTTTAGTGCGTTCAAGAACTTTCTTCTCAAGTTTTTCGTATGACTCTTTCAATTTTGCCGCCGTTACGGCAAGCTTGCGCCGGACGATCTCTTTCTCTTTAGCGATTACGGCAAGCTTCGCGGCCGTTGCGGAAAGCTCATCTGCCGTTACGGCAAGGGTCGCCGCGGTCACCACAAGCTTTTCTGCAGTTATGGCAAGCCTACGCCGAACAAGCTCCTTTTCCTTGGCGGTTGCAGCGAGCTTTTCTGCGGTCACAGCAAGCCTACGCCGAACCAATTCCTTTTCCTTAGCAGTTGCCACGAGTTTTGCTGCGGTCACAGCCAGTTTCTCGGCAGTCACAACGAGCTTCTTTCGTCTAGCATTTTCTTTCTCTTTAGCGGTTGCGGCAAGTTTGCGCCAGACACTCTCTTGCCGTTTAGCGGTTATTACCAGCTTACGCCTAACGCCTTCTTTCTTCTTAGCAGAAACTTTAAGATTAAGAATGGTGTTATTAACCGTAGAAATAATAGCTTTTTTATTCATAGAACACGTTATATCCCTAATATTGCCTCAATCTTTTTTACTATATCATGTAGTTTCCAATCTGATTTAATTAAATAAAACGTTGGGGTATGAGTCACTGCATCGGCTACAATATTCCCATTAATTGCGCTTAAGTTCGTCAAAATGATAATAGGAACTTTCTTTCCCCACGCGTCCTCTCTAATCTTCTTGAGCGTTGTCATGCCGTCCATCGTTGGCATAATAAGGTCAAGTAAAATAAGCTCCGGGTGCTTTGAAAGCGCGAGCTCCACCCCCTCTTTACCATTCCGTGCCTCAAGAGGCAGGAAGTTTTTGAGACGGAGAATGTCTACGATGGCGTCACGGAGACTCTTCTCATCCTCTACTATAAGGATCGTTCTTTGGTGTTTCATAATTTTGAAGGAACTATCCGACTACTTTGCCTATGAGACGAGATATCAATCATATAGGCGTAGATGAGTCGACTATATTACAACTAGTTATAAGAATGCGTATCGTGCTATGGTTAAGGTCTTAGGCGTTTCCTCACTGTTGTAATGCCAGTGTAATGCATTACTGCTATGCCTGGGACGGCTCTAGGCTGAGGAATATGAATATATCGTGAGTTATGACTGCGCGACTGTAATATCTCTGTAATATAAAACACCTGTAGACGACCTAACATATGATGACCCCAGAACAAGAGACGCAACAACAAGAAGTGTTTGCTATAGCACATCATGACTTTGAGAAGGGGCTTAATACTCGTGCATTTTTTAAGATACGCGACCATGCGATTGGCGAGGATCTCGTACAAGAAACCTTCACTAAAACATGGAAATACCTTGTGAAAGGCGGGAAGATTGAGGTGATGAAAGCATTTCTTTATCATGTCCTCAACAACCTTATTATAGATGAATATCGCAAGCACAAAATGACTTCTCTCGACGTACTTGTCGAAAAAGGTATTGAGCCGAGCACGGGTGATTCGCATCGTCTTTTCGATATGTTAGACGGGAAAGTGGCGCTCATCTTAATCCAGCGCCTTCCCATAAAATATCAACACGTGATGCGTATGCGGTACATACAACATCTTTCTCTTACAGAAATGTCTCTCATTACCAAACAGTCAAAAAATACCATTGCCGTGCAAATGCATAGAGGACTCGAGAAACTTAAACTGTTATATAGCAACACATAAGTAGTGGAAATTACTTTAAAAAAATCCCCCGAGCGGGGGATTTTTATTTAGAAGTAGTAGATGGGTGCGTTTGTAAAAGAGGCGTGAACAAGGATGTAACAATTATTCCACCGGATCGGCAACACTGTATACGTTGGAATTAAAAACAATTCAGTCGAATCAGTAATTCGTTAATAAATAAAATATATGAAAATATTTGCCAGGGTTTCGATAGTAACAGTCGTAGCCACCTCTCTCGTGTTTGGCTTTGCTGGACCGATGTTTGTGTTAGCCGCAGATTTGGAGCCGGTTGACCTATTGTCATCGGGCGTTTTCACTATTCTATCAAAAACAGGGATCACAAACACGGGAAGCCATACCTCTCTCATAACGGGGGATATTGGTGCGAGTCCTATCACTGCCGCTACGATGGATAATATATTTTGTGAAGAGATAACCGGAACAATATTTGGTGTTGATGCAGCGTACGTAGGTAGTGGTGATCAAACATGTTTTGCGGGTAACCCACCACTCTCTAACAAGACCCTCGTGGATAACGCGGTAGCCGACATGGTAACTGCGTACAATGACGCCGCCGGAATGACAGATCCGACTGCAACTGAATTGGGCGCTGGAAATATCGGTGGTATGACACTTGCACCCGGACTCTACAAATGGAGCACGGATGTAACTATACCTACGGACGTCACTCTCTCGGGTGGCGCAAACGATGTTTGGATATTCCAAATAGCGGGCAATCTTGATATCGCCTCTGGCGGTAGCGTTCCTGCCGGCATTAAGGTAGTACTTTCTGGCGGTGCGCAATCTTCGAATATCTTTTGGCAAGTCGGTGGTGTTACCGGCGCAACGCTTGGAACATACGCTACGTTTAATGGGACTATTTTGAGCGTAAAGCAAATTATCATGCAAACTGGTGCGATATTGAATGGCAGAGCTCTTGCACAAACGCAAGTTACACTCGATGCAAATACCATCTCAGCGCCTCGCAAAGTTATCGTTCCCGATGTTGGAGTTCTCATTGTCACAAAAACGGTAGT
>JAGVPS010000003.1 GCA_020052135.1 Minisyncoccota bacterium | reverse complement strand
ATATCACGGCAATCGATAACCAAGGGCAAAAGATAACCGTTATCGGTCAATAAGAGCTTTCTCTAAATAAAAATTGCCTAGGCCTCTTGAAATGACCTGGGTAATTTTTATTTGAGCGGGATACGAGAATCCCTGTCCGCCTCTGGCGGAGAACTCTCTTTGTATTGTTCTTGGTCCCTCAAAATTTTGCGCTTGAGCGGGTAACGGGAGTCGAACCCGTATTTTATCCTTGGGAAGGACACGTAATAGCCGCTATACGATACCCGCAAAATTTAACGGGATTGCGATTTGTATCTAAAAATACTACTCCGCCAACTGGCTGATTGCAATTTTTAGACAAATCGTGAAGAAAGTCGCGTACTGCCACTGTACTAATCCCGCAGCTTTCTATTTTCTGAGCACCACTTTCTCTCCGTTCCACGTAAGGTTCGGGTGAAGAATAATCACTCGCCCATTTTTACGCACCTCTATGAGCCACGCGTCAAAATCCTCATCTGTAGCAAGCATGCGCCCGCGAAGAATTTCTTCTTCCGCCTGAGGCACAAGCACCGCCTCTGTAAAACGATCCAAGGAAAGGCCGTAGATCGTTTCAACCGCTTTTGCGAAGTCTGCTCCCGTTGCCTTTGCATTTGCGAGCTTCTGGTCAATGATGGTTCCGAGTTCCTTCCCTATTAAGGTTTTTAGTCGTGCACGCATAAGCTTCTGATCAATCAACTTGTCGAGTGTTGCGCGAGCAACTTCCGCCTCATACTCGGGATTGCCGGGCTTAATTGCACTTAGACTGTAAGTGACTCTGGCTTTTTCATAGTAGTTTTTGATAAAGTTTTCCGTTTCAGAAAATCGTCCTTCACTCACGAAAGAGCCGTTCACGATTGCGATCGGATAAAAACCAAAATGAATCAGGTAGTAACCGATAACTCCGGTAAACACTATACTTATAAAAACAATTGATTGGCCGCGAAAGAAATTCATGGTGAATTAATTCGATTTCTCGGGCACGATAATGAGCATGTGTTCACCCGGCTCTTTATAATTAAAAAGCGACTTTAATTCTTTGGAAAGATTGCGAATATCTCCGTAGTAGATACTTTCGTCGCGGAGTTTTTGCTCTTCCTCTTCGAGCGTTTGAAGTTTTGCGGTTGCTTCCAGTGCCTCTTTTTTGAGCGTTTCGCGCTCCCGGGCAAGCGTATATATCTGGTAGCTCAGCCCCCCGGCAACCACAATAATTATGATCCAAAAAATAACCTTCACATACACATACTACCGCGAATAGTAGCGCTTGAGAAGCTCTTTAAAAATTGACGCTGGCCACCTATTTTTTAGGCGAGCCTCGCCTCTACCGCTTCAATAATTCTTTAAAGATAGAGGCGGAAATTCGTACTTCGCTCTTTACGCCTCGCTCCTTGAGGCGCTCTTTTCCCCGCTGTTGCTTTTTCCAAAGTTTCATTTTTCGCGTCCTATCTCCCCCGTTTTTTCCGAAATTACCCAACTCCTTTTTCATAGCGGTAATAGTTTCCCGCGCGATAATTTTGCCCCCCACGGCCGCTTGAAGCGCCTGACTGAATTGTTCCCGGGGAAGAAGCTCTTTTAATCGTTCAACTGTCCTCCGCGCCTCCTTTTCGAGCTCCGCCCGGGGCAAAATGCGCGTGAGTCCCGGCACCACCTGTTCGGCAACGAGTACCTCCATTTTCACCACGTCCGCCCGCTCTTTGCCAATAATTTCATAATTTAAAGAGGCAAAACCTTGCGAGAGCGATTTTAGCTTATCATCCAAGTCGCTTACGAGATCCGCAAGCGGTAGCTTGGTCTCAATGAGCGTTTTTTTGCCCACGGTTTTTACTTCAATATCAGAGAAGCGAAACGTGTCTTTTAGCTGTAATATGGAACCAATGTATTCAGGTGGCGTCAGTATTTCCACTTTAGTTATTGGCTCCAAAACTTCTTCTGGGTCTGCGGGAAAATCTTTTGGATTGGTTACCGTGAGCCACCCGTTATGCTGAAGTTTCACCTCATAGGCAACCGAGGGGAAACTGTGCACGGTTTCAATGCCAAATTCCCGCGAGAGACGATCAGCGGTTATTTCAAAATGGAGCTGTCCTAAAAATCCTCCTTTAAAACCCCGGCCGAGGACTTCGCTTGCGTCCGGTTCAAAATGAAGAGCGGCGTCATTCAGCCGCAGATGATCAAGCGCTTTTCGCAAATCATCAAAGCGAGCCGGATCCTCTGGATAAAACGAAACATATACCACCGGCTTTGGTTCCTCATACCCCGCGAGCGGTTCACCTCTCTCTAGAGAAATGGTGTCGCCAATTTTAAGCTTGCCAGCATCTTTAATGCCCGTGGCAATATACCCGATTTCTCCGGCTATTAGTTCCTTGCCTGCAGTAAGTTTCGGCGCAAATGTGCCTATTTCTTTTATTTTAAAGCGTACGTGCGTTGCTCCGAGTTCGGCATCCTTGTCTACGTGAAACGCGCCATCAAATACGCGAATAAAAGCCATAATTCCCTTATGGTCATCAAAGAGTGAATCGAAAACAAGCGCCCGAGAGCCTCCTCTCTCTGGTTTTTTCGGCGCAGGCACTCGTTCTACAATTGCTCGTAGCAGACTCTCCACGCCCTCGCCTGTTTTTCCTGACACGCGAAGAATTTCCCCATGAGACGCCCCTAACAATTCCTGCATTTCCTGCACGGCTACATCTGCCTGTTCTTGGCTTACTACATCAATCTTATTGATCGCTCCAATAATGGTGAGTCCTGCTTTTTTGGCGTTTTCAAAATTAGCGAGTGTCTGCGCCTGGATACCCTGCGTTGCGTCCACGAGGAGCACCGCTCCCTCAACAGCCGCGAGCGCGCGAGAAACTTCGTAGCCGAAGTCCGCGTGCCCGGGAGTATCGATTAAATTTAAAATGTAAAAATCAAAAGGTAAAATTTTTGTGGCTTGCTTCGCAAGATCATTTTCTAATTTTGCATTGTCATTTTCAATTTTGATATTTGCATTTTGCATTT
>JAGVPS010000001.1 GCA_020052135.1 Minisyncoccota bacterium | reverse complement strand
TTCAGCGCTTCTTGTTTCTAATACCGCAACACTGCAGGGAAGCACTGCGCTCAACTTCACTACCGCAGGGAGTTACGCACTGCTTCAAACAGGAGAAAATGCGCTTCGGTTTGCTACGACAACCGCAAACACCGCAGGGCAGTATCCGATTCTCACCATTGGCGCGACCACAACCGGTATGCTTGACTATGCTCGTATAGCTATTGGCACTACATCTCAAGCGGCCGCAGGCATGCTTGACCAACTCTACGTATCCGGGCGAATCAATTCCTCATGGCGCTCCTACTACACCGACTTCATAGGACATCAAGGCCGTGTGAGCAACACGACCGATATACTCAATGTTTTTGAGGGCATAGCACTTGACGTAGATGGTGCATGCACAGAAACCACGCCTGCCGTTACGTATGGCGTACTTCGGCTTGCCACGGGGGCGACGAGCGGCAATGCGTGCCGTATTGACTTCTTCGATACCAATCAAATTACTGCTTCGTTGAACCCTGTATTTGAAACTCGGGTGACCGTTGGCAGCACCGCATCACATCAATACACCATCGGTCTTTCGGATCTCGCCGCGGGCAGTACGAGTAGCACCACAGGCAATGCCATTCTATTCTATGGGGCTGGTGGCAATTGGCAGGCGGTTACGCGATCTTCGGGATCGCACACGCAGACAGATACCGGTGTTGCGGTTACGGCGAACACCTATAATGTGCTCCGGTTTGAAGCCGACAGTACGAATCAAGTTCGTTTTTACATTGATGGGAAATTAGTTGCCGTTCACGCTACTAATATACCTACTGCGGGTATTGAATTCGACTCATTTAACGAAACACAAACGACGGCCGCAAAGACCCTGGACATCGATTATATAAAATTATGGGCAGACGATCCTCCGGGAGGAGATGCGCTAGCCGCTCCTATTTCTACGGGCGACAGTGAGAAGGGTGTCGCTCCTACTCAGAAACTTCTGAACAGTCAAATAACAGCAGTCTTCCCCAGGACAGAAGCACTTTCATTACTTTCTGAGGGAACGTTAATTTCTTATGTCTTAGATAGTGAGAGTGTCGCAGTTTCTGATACGTTTCCTATCGGTCCTTCGGCAAGCCCGAATGACCGCGCATTTGTAGGAGTGCTTACTCGTTTTGATTACTCGGGACTTTCGTTAGGAAGCGGGGATGTATATGTTGCCGTTAAAGGTCAGGCGCGAGTTCGTGCTTCTATCGAAAATGGATCCATCAAAAAAGGAGATCTGCTTACGACGAGCAGTATTCCAGGAATTGCCGTTAAGGCGTTGTCGTCTGGTACGGTAATTGGTATGGCGCTTGAGGATTATGCGTTTGCGGAAGACGGAAAGAGTATTATTGCCGATATTCAGCCGGGGTATCATGAGGTAACGACATACAGTGATGAACCCACAAACCTTATCGAGTTTATCACGCAGGCCGTGGATGATTTAGAAAAAACATTTACATCCACTATTGATAAGCTTGTCACGGTAGTATTCGATAAAATTATCGCAAAGATCATTAGCGTACAACAACTCTTTACGCATGACTTTGTACTCTTGCCCGATGGAGAGATCACCGTGCCTGAAGGAGAAAATCAGATAAGCGGTTCCGCAGTATTCCCAATGGGTGAGAGTGAGTTCTTTGTGGCGAATACCAAAGTTACCGCGCGGAGCAAAATCCTTATTACTCCTACGATACGTACTGACAAAGTGCTCTCGGTTATTGAAAAGAGCGAGCACATAGGTTTCAAGGTTGGAGTAGTAGGATCTGCTAATACGCCAATCCCATTCGACTGGATCATTATAGGCAGCTACACGCCAGAGGGAGTAACTCCGTCATCATCCGTACCATCGAGCGGAGGCGAAGATACAGATCCACCCCCTTCATCGTCTGGAGGAGGATCAGAGCTACCACCTCCACCCGATGATCAATTACCTCCTATTATAGAAGAAGAAATTTCTCCGCCAGTGCCAGAAACGCCAGCAGAAGATCCTATAACACCTCCGGGAGATACTCCGAGCGATGATGCAGGAGCCCCTGCTGAGGAAACTCCCCCTCCTGAACCTCCGCCGGCAGATCCAGGGACGCCACCCGCGGAATAGCTTTCTTGAAATAATGATCTGGGATATACTTAATTCTAATTAAAGTCGACAATAAAAATATAAGATATATGAATGAAACAGATATAGAGACAAAAAAAGGTTCTTCTTTAAAATGGCTTTGGCTTATCGTGGTTGCGGTATTGGTCGTAGTAGTTTTTATGTGGTGGAGCGGGGAATTGGGCAATGTTATTGGAGCAAACAACGCTTACCAGGCGGTGTTTCTTACTAATGACCAGGTCTACTTTGGAAAGCTGTCAAAAGCGGACTCTCAATATCCAGTGCTTCGCGATGTGTATTATCTTCAGGTGAGCCAGGGATTACAGCCAAAGGGACAAGACGCGCCCTCTACTAATATAAACCTAGTAAAACTTGGAGGAGAACTGCATGGTCCGCAGGATGAAATGGTTATAAACCGGAATCACATTCTTTTTTACGAGAACTTGAAAAGTGATTCCCAGATAGTAACCGCTATCCAGCAGTTTAAAGGTGAAGGTCAATAAACATATCCGCCTATATGCATACAAGGTCGCGGGAGCGTTCGCTCATCGTAGCGGGTGTAGCGGCAGTCTTACTCCCGCGGCTTTTGTTTGCCACGGATTTTTCCTCTAGTAATTTTATTGTCCGTGATCCAGTCGAGAGCGGAGGCGGGGGATATGGTGCCTCAAGCAACTTTCAATTGTGGAGTTCGTTTTCACAGCCAGCCATTGGACAGTCGGATAGTTCTGGAAATACCGTGAAATCAGGTTTTCTATATTTTCCAGTGGAATCAACTTCGCCTCCGCCGTCTACGACTCCACCGCCATCAGACCCGGGCGGTGGCGGTCCTATTAGTCCGCCTCCGCAGACCGGAGATAGCATTATTCCAATCATTATTCCGCCGATCATATCGATTATTACCGGTGAAATAATTCCTCCGCAGTGCGCAACATCGGCTACTAAACGATATGATTTAAATTGCGACGGAGCTGTTGATCTGCAGGATTTAAGCATCTTACTCACAAGTCCGAAGAGCGTGACTGCAAAGACACTCAGTTTTCTCTTTTCTGATTGGACGAAGAAACTTCCGTTTTATGGATCCGAACCATCGAATATTGCCGAACAACCCACCGCGGGCCAAACATTCACGCCTCAGCCTACCGGTCTTGCCGAGGTGAGTTCAATAGTTTCTCCTCCTTCGGTTCCATCGGGGAGGGCGTCTCTCTGGCGAAGTATTAGTGTCTTTGTAAAAACTATTGTACAGGGAGTAAAAGCAATTGGGGTATTGTTGTTCCATCGGCTTGGATTCTAAGGAATGTTCATACACAGTCATGCTCATGTATCCGAGCGCTCTCGTGTATACTAAATAATGGTGAGAAAACACGCGCTCATTTTTTGTATCGTTGCCGCAGGAATATTTTCTTTTAGTTCTGTACATGCGGCTACGTTGCGTATCACGCCCGGAGGAGGCACCTTCACCTTAGGGGGTACTTTTGATGTGAATGTGATGGTTAATTCAGGAGGTGTTTCCGTGAACACTATTGAAGTTGAACTCGATTTTCCTGCTGATAAATTGCAGATTGCAAATCCTAGTTTAGGAAAATCCATCGTGCAAATTTGGGCGAGTCCTCCCGTATTTTCAAACCGCGACGGGCGCATCTATTTTGTCGGAGGGATTCCGTCTCCGGGCATCAACACATCGGAAGGCATTGTGCAGTCGTTTACCTTCCGCGTTGTGTCTCCGGGTGAAGCGAAGATCTCATTTGGCAAAAATACGTCTGTGCTTGCGAACGACGGTTTAGGGACGGATGTGCTGAAGCAAACATCGCCCGCGCTCTTTAAACTTATCTTGCCTCCCGCGCAGGGGCCGGATATCTTTTCGCCCACGCATCCTGAGCAGAGGAAATGGTATCGAGATTCTAATCCCATATTAAAATGGACAGGAACCAGCCAATCGCAGGGTTTTAGTTACTCCATTGATCATGATCCGAATACCGCGCCGGATACGACCGTGGACACCTTGGACGCGGAGGCAACGTTTTCAAATCTTGAGAGCGGTATCTGGTATGTCCATGTTCGGGAGCGCGCCGGGGGGAGTTGGGGAGGCGTCAGCCATTATTTTCTAAATATTGATACGATTGTGCCCGCGGCGTTTAAGGTGAGCGTGTCGCCTGGCGAACGAACGCCCGCGCGGCCAGCTCCTATTTTACGTTTCTTCACCACCGATTCGCTTTCGGGCTTTGACCATTATGAAATCAAGGTAGTTTCCTTACGGAACGGTCCCGATGAATCCACCTTCTTCTTTGAAGCGGGGAGCCCCTATCAGCTCACTGGTTTGCAAAGCGGCCGGAATGAAATTATTGTTCGCGCGTATGACAAGGCGGGAAACTTTCTTGATGAGTCAGTCACGCTCCAGGTAGTTTCTTCAGTATTTACTTTCATTACTCCTGAAGGATTAGATTTTGTATTCTTCTTTGTCCCTTGGGGAATAGCGCTTCCATTTCTCGCACTCCTTGCTCTTATCGTGCTCATTTATCTTTTGCTCTTATGGCGGAAGCACGGACATCATCTTCGGCGAGCGTTTAAAGAAGATTTTAAACACAATCGCTCACGACCCATTGCCCGAAAACAGCCATGAAAAGAGCTTTTTTAAAGTATACAATGACCGTATTTCTGGGGATGCTTTTTAGTGTATTTGTGCTTGCGCAAACCGTACCGCCCCCAGTCGCGCCTCCGGTTCAGCCTCCTTCTGAGCCGTATATTTCAATTTCTCCGGATTATTTCTATACGATGGAAGAAATTTTATATCTTGAGGGGCGGGCGAATCCGAACGCGATTGTCACTATCCAGATTCGCAAAGACGCGGGCACGGAAAAGCCGATCAATTTTAAAGTGAAAGCTGACGCGTCGGGCGAGTGGGTGGTTGCCGAAAAAACATATCTCTCCGCGGGGAATTGGCAAGTGCGCGCGAGACAGCAAGTCGGCGTACTCGTATCAGGGGAATCAAATCCGCGCGTTATCAGGTCGGTGGTCACTGGCGTGAATGTGTTTGGGCTGAATATCCGCTATGTGGCGATCGCGGGCATCATCCTCGTTTTTATTCTTGCTATTTTTTTCGTTTTTATATATTTTCGCAGAAAAATCGCGCATCTTCAGAAAGGACTTATGGAAAAGCAACTTCATGAAACAGAAGAACGATTTCATCGGGGATTTGCTGAGATCAGGCAAGAGCTCATGGATGAGCTGAAAGCCCTTGCGACAAACGCAGAGGGAAGACCCATGACTACTGAGGAAGTGGAAAAGCGCGATCGGGTGCTCCGCGAGCTTGAGTCGTTGGAACAGGGGTTGGATCACGATATTACGGATATTAGTAAGCGGTATTAATTTCTTTGGATAAAAAAGAACGCCTACGGTTGTGCCGTAGGCGTGGGGCGAGCAAGCTCATTGAGTCGGTGCCTGCTTAGCCGATCGTGGCTTGGGAAGAAGTCGGGCATCGCGAGAACCTCTTCGGGCTTGAAAAGCGCAACATCTTCTCCTTCGTTTCCTCGAGCCTTCACTCCTTCTTGGCGGAGAGTCGCTTCTGTTTCGAAGAGGATGAAGACGTGAGTCTTTCGGTCTTCGCGAACAAGCACTCTCAGCGCTCCTCGACACAGAAGAATGCCAGCTTCCTCTTCCACTTCACGGATTGCTGTTTCTTCCGGAGTTTCATCTCCTTCTCCCTTGCCTCCCGGGTACTTCCAATAGTGAGGCAATGGTTTTGCTCGGTCGCACACGAGGGGGATTTTCCTCTCGGGCAGGAGAATAAGCACTGAAACTGCAAATCTCGAATCGCTCAATCTAGTGCCTCTTCCTTACATAGGGGATTGTGTGGAGTTTTGCCTAAGGGGCGAAATTCCGTTTTGTATTGCATCACCGGCAGCGTACGATTGAGTGATATGAAACCAAAAAAAGTATCAGCGCTTCACCAAAGTAGAGCGTGATGAAATCGAAATTCTGAACACCAAGGAATACAGCACCCGTGAGGTCGCCACGGTGCTCGGACGCAACCAGTCAAGCATCGTCCGTGAATTGAATCGTATTCGGGGAGACGGGCCATACTGCGCAACTAGCGCAGCACATCAGGCATATTTTAAAAAGAAGTACAGCAGATTTGAATGGAAAAAGATCAGGGCAATGCCTGAGCTTGAGCGATATGTCATCACCGAGCTGAAGAGAGGTAGGCCTCCGGAGACCATCTCCGGCAGGATGCGGTAGCAGAAGAAGCCGTGGTACGTATCCAAAACCGCCATTTACGCGTGGCTCTATTCTGTCTGGGGCGAGCGGTATTGCCGATATCTGTTCAGTCAGAGATTAAAACCAAAGAAGCGAGGCGCAAAGAAAGTCAAAAAGTCCCTGATCCCGCATCGGATCAGCATTCACGCGCGTCCAAAGATGACCGAAAGAGACTATGAGGGTGACACGATGGTGTGCGCTCAAAGCACTGCTTCGTTTGCAACGATATACAATCCGCTGACGATGTATGTGGATGCGCGAACCATACCAAATCTCAAACCTGCTGTTGCAGAGCGGGCATTCAAAAGAATGATCCGCCCTCTGAAGATCACCTCAGCCACCTTCGACAACGGACAGGAGAACCGGGAGCATCTGAAGCTCGGCATCAGGACCTACTTCTGTGATCCCTACTCCTCTTGGCAAAAGTCAGGAGTCGAGAACGCCAACAAGCTCATTCGGCGGTATGCGCCCAAGGGATCTGATCTCTCTCAGTACTCTGCTCGGTGGTTGAGGCGAGTGGTGGAAAAACTCAACAACACACCACGCAAGAAGCTCGGCTGGAAGACTCCACGCGAGGTGATGCAGGAGAAAAGATTATTCAAAAACAAAAAAGCCCCACAGAGGGGGTGATGCGCTAGAGGGGTGAGAGTCGGGGGCAGGTTCTAATTTCATTATAACCTACACTCTATAAAAAGTCAACTTTTTGCATAAAAAAAGCCCAGCTTGAGTAAGCTGGGGTAAAACATGTCTGCCTACTCTCGCGTGACGAAACGAGTCAGAGCGCGACGGACGCTCGCTTCAGGCACTTCCGGACCTCGGGGAAGTGAGCGGCGCCTCCTTCGGAGAGCGCCATGAGGCCAACGCCGATTTTCAGCGCGGCGGTTTTTGCAACCTGCCGTTTGAAGCCAGACTCATCAACTTCAGTGAGTTCTTTCATGATCCGTCCGAAACAGTTCTCGATGACGTGCTCATTTGGCGCGCGGAGATGAGAATCAGTATGCCGTGGGAGCACATAGATCACACGTTCCAACTCAATTTGCAGCTCCTTCAACTTTGTCGCGTTACGGATACGCACCAGAAGACGCCACAGAGTGAGCGAGGTATCGCACGCGTGGATGAGTCGCTGAGCTTCGCGCAAATCGTCGGCGATATGCCGATATGCGTTCCGGAACGGCCGAAAATCCACTTCATCGAAGTCGATGGCGAAGTACCCGAGATTGGCCGCAATGGCTTTACGGGTTTCCTTGCGGGACAGCCTTCTGAGAAGAGTGTTCTGGTCGGCGAGCAGTTGTTCGTCGAAGAACTGCACGAGATTTCGAAGCGTCGCTTGAGCCATGTAGATGAGCTGTTCGCACACCGTGGCTCGAGCGGCAATTCTTGGCTCGATAGAAAGAATCTCTCGTCCGGTTCTTGTGATTGCGCGTCGGCTGATGGTGAGGCTACGCGCAATCGTAGCGGGAGCGTTCGTGTGGCCTTGACTGTCCGTGCCACGCGAGATTGCTGTTACCTGATCCGCAGCCGCCCGCTTCAATGGTCGCCGTGTCCGATCAAAGATCTCTGCGAGATGAGCGGTAGGCGTTTGTATAGCGTCGCGGAGCACCGTTGCGGTTACTGGGCGATCTGCGTCAAGGACTTGCGTGGTGAGCTCGCGCGCGATTCTGCGTGCCGCGAGCATCTCATTTTTTTCGCCCGCGATTCGAGGAGTTCCATAACGAGTACGGATGTGCCTTGCTTGCCGACTCTCGTGAAAAACGGTCTCGACAAGTTCATATCGCGACCGTGGAGCACGGCCTTGATCCAATGCGCGCATTTCGTCCTCGGCGCGCGGGACAACGATCATGCCCGCAAATCCTTCAGGTTCCAGCACGATGCCAAGGCGAATATTCCAGAGCGGCATTCTGGCAACGATCGGGTGCGGTTCTGCGGGCTTTCGTCCCTCACTCTTCCAGGCGGTAATGCGGCAGGGCTTTCCGCCGCCAAACAACTCTTTATTCATCTCAAGACTCTCCAGAAGATGTGGTGATTGAGCTCTTTAGTTGTCGATGAACTTTGTGCCGCCGGTCGGAGTCGAACCGACATGAGATCGCTCTCGCGGGTTCTTGAGACCCGTGTGTCTGCCAATTCCACCACGGCGGCAATATTAGGATTCTAGACTATCGAGAAATTTTCTGCCAATACCACTCTTTAAAAATTTTTCTCGTACACGCGCCACCTTATAATCCGGTGCTTTTTCTTTGTATATCACTTCAAACGGCGCGTGAATCTTTGTGGAATAAGATCGTTTGGCATTATGTCGTTTCAAGCGATCTTCTAAATCTTTTGTAATACCAATATAACGGATTCCATCCCTCAAGCTTTTTAGTACATAAACCGTAATCATGATAACTCGTGTGGTCGCCTGAGGCGACTAAATCTGCCAACTCGTCAGAGGCGAGTAAACTTCGCCGCCCTCTGGCTGGCTTGCCCGCCTCTGGCGGGTTCCACCACGGCGGCAAGCCCCAAGTGTTTCCATTAAAGGCTATTTTTACCTCAAAATCAACCTTCTAGCTAAGAAACTATAAACCCATCATTTTCCAACGATCGTTGGAAAATGATGGGTTTATATTCTCCGTATTTGTGGGCGTAGGGGAATTGATTTATAATTATTTACATGAATGACACTGTAAACCCTCCCATTTCCGGACCGGTTTTTTTAATTGAAGTTACGCAGATCAAACCGAACCCTAACCAGCCGCGGCGAGACTTTAACGAAGACCAGCTTCGTGAGCTTGCAAACTCTATCCGCGAGTTTGGCGTGCTCCAGCCGATTATCGTTACAAAAATTGAGCGGGAAACTCCGACAGGTACCGAGGTTGAGTATCTATTAATTGCCGGTGAGCGTCGGCTTATGGCATCAAAGCTTGCGGGCCTGGAACGGATACCCGCAATCATTCGGAATGTAAGCTTAGACAAAGAGCGGCTTGAGCTTGCAATCGTAGAGAATATCCAGCGCGTCAACCTGAATCCGATTGAATCCGCGCGCGCGTATTCGCGGCTCCAGGATGAATTTAAACTTACCCAGCGCGAAATCGCGGCGCGTATCGGCAAAAGCCGCGAGGTCATTGCAAACGGCATGCGGCTTTTAAGTTTGCCGCAGGTAATACAGGACGCGGTTGCGGAGGGTAAGCTTTCCGAAAGCCAAGCGCGGCTTCTTCTCATGATTGAAGACATCCCTAAACAGCAGGCGTTGTTTGAAGAAATTATTCGCAATAATCTAAGTGTGCGCGAAGTGAAATCTAAAATTGCTATTTTAAAAAACGAGGCAGAAAAAGCTATGCCTCAAGCAGGGGATATGGCTCCAGTTGATCCAGAGACGATTGCGCTCCAGCGTGAGCTTGAGGAAGCGCTCGGCGCGAAAGTAAAAGTAGAAAAAGCGGGTGCAAGTGGCAAAATCACGATTAATTTCCATTCAGCAGAGGAGATGTATGGCTTAGTGCAAAGACTTAAAGAAAAGCACGGATCTATCCCGCAGGGGTTTTCGCTGTAGGTTAGCAGGGGTATTTATTTGTGATGGAAAAAAATGCTGTTTTATTTGTTATAGCTAGCATAACGTCATTTCCTTATGCGTTGAGTGTTTACTCTTCCGTATCTTTTTCTTCAACCTTTTCTGGTTTTGGGGCAGATTCACCACGAGGATCTTCCCACGAAGCATAGTCGCACTTGGGGTAACGGGCGCATCCCCAGAAGAGTTTCCCGCGCGCGCGCCCACGCGTTACATGGCGTTCTACAATCTCGCCCTCGGTACACTTTGGGCACTTCATGCCAATAGGTTTTGGTCCGGGCTTCCCGCCTGCCTCTACGGAAAGCTTCTTTAAGTTCTTACATTCCGGGAAACCGGAACAGCCGAGGAATTTTCCAAAGCGGCTCATCTTCACCACCATCGGCTTGCCGCACTTATCGCATATTTCATTTGTTTTTTCGGGCACCACCTCTTCTTTGGAAACCTCTGCATATTTTTCCGCGAGGAGTTTTGCAAACGGTTCATAAAATTCTTGCATCACGGACTGCCAGCTCACGATACCGCGCGCGATGTCATCAAGTTCGTCTTCCATCTGCGCCGTAAAACCTATATCTACTATTGCAGGGAAATGTTCGGTGAGCACCTTACTCACGAGCTCGCCTATATCAGTCGGCTTAAAGCGCCCGGCGTCTTTAATAACGTAATTTCTCGTTTGGATTACGGAAATTGTAGGCGCATACGTGGAGGGGCGACCAATGCCGTTTTCTTCAAGTGTTTTTACTAAGGTTGCTTCCGAGTAGCGTGGTGGCGGTTCGGTGAAGTGCTGTGATGGTTTTACTTCGGTCAGTTTCGCCGCATCGCCCTCATGCACGTCGGGCAATTCTTTTTCCTCAAGCTTTTGCTCCCAATATTTGAGGAAGCCATCGAATACAATGCGTTGTCCAGTTGCTCGAAAGGTATAGATATCTTTTCCGTTCGTTCCCTCTGCCTCAATGGTTCGCGTTGCGACAATCGCTTGTGGCATTTGAGACGCCATAAATCGTTTCCAAATAAGCGCGTAGACTTTCCTCTCTGCTTCTTCTCGACCAGTTGTCTGATCAGGAGTTCGCGTGGGGTCAGTCGGGCGGATCGCTTCGTGCGCCTCCTGTGCTAATTTTGATTTTACTTTGAAAGAGCGCGGAGCCTCCGAGGCATAACGTTCGCCTAAGTTTGCCGAGAGCCAGCTTTTCGCCGCAGTGGTCGATTCAGTAGAAAGATTTACCGAATCTGTGCGCATGTAGGTGATGAGCCCTTCTTCATAGAGCCGCTGTGCTAACAGCATGGTTTTTTTGGAAGAATAGTGCAGTCGCTTTGCTCCTTCTTGCTGGAGTGTGCTTGTGGTAAAGGGCGGATGTGGACTCTTTTTCGATTCAGTATCTTTTACTGAGGTTATGCTCCACGGCAGAGCTCTCAATGTTTCCGAAATCTTTTCTGCGTCAGCAGAAGTTTTTATGGCGAATTTATCGAGGGCCTTCCCCCCGATCTTCACCAAGTTCGCTTCAAAATTCTTTTCCGCATTATTCGCGTCTTCAAACCTGCCCATGATCGTCCAATATTCTTCTGGCTTAAATGCGCGGATTTCATTTTCGCGGTCAACGATGAGGCGGAGTGTGACTGACTGCACGCGGCCAGCGGAAAGGCCTGCCGCCACCTTTTTCCACAGGAAGGGCGAGAGCTTGTAGCCAACGAGGCGATCAAGCACGCGTCGCGCTTGCTGGGCATCTACCATATTAAGATCAATCTTTCTCGGGTGGGTGAGCGCTTCCTCAATGGCATGCTTCGTAATTTCGTGAAACACAATGCGTTCCACATTTTTTAGTTTCGGTGGTTTTCCGGTCGGGGTTGATTGCACCTGTAAGTCTTCGAGCTTCAGCGCTTCTGACAAGTGCCAGGCAATTGCCTCTCCTTCACGGTCTTCGTCAGTCGCAAGGATAACGGTTTCCGCCTTGGCTGCTTCTTTTTTAAGCGCTGTTACGAGCTTCTTTGCCTTCACCGGAACTATATAGGAAGGCAAAAAATTATCTTCAACATCAATGCCAAGCTTGCTCTTAGGGAGATCGCGCACGTGGCCATAGGAAGACTCAACTTTATATTCTTTGCCCAAGAACGCGCCGATAGTCTTCGCTTTGGTAGGACTTTCAACAATAACAAGTTTCATATTTTTAACACATATGTGCCGTTGGGTTTTTCTTGCAATCTTTCATCTATAAGCAGTAGAGCTACTTCTCTTTGTACATCTTGAATATCAAGCGATATAAGGCGCGCGATTTGATCTGGGGTGAGCTCTCCGTGCATGTGCAGACAATTAAGGATGGCTTTTTTTGTTTCGTCAAGCCCATCAAACACCAGGGGTAGCCTTGAAACCTCCTCTTCCGATGACATACCGAGCGCCTCACAAACATCTTTTATGCCACGAATCAAGCTCGCGCCATCCCGAATAAGCGCGTGCGAACCCGCGTAGTTTCTGTTTTTGACTGAACCGGGAACGACGAACACTTCACGATTCTGTTCAAGCGCGAACCGCGCAGTCGAAAGCGCGCCCGATTTCTCGGGCGCCTCGATTACGATTACTCCCGTTGAGAGAGCGCTCACAATGCGATTACGTTCAATAAACCGTGAAGGATATGCCGGAGCGCCCAAGGGATATTCGGAAATAAGCATTCCACCGGTTGAAAGAATCTCGTGAGCAAGCCGATCATGCTCTCGCGGGTATACGCGATCAAGGCCGCAGGGAAGTACGGCAATAGTTTTTCCGCGCGCCTCGAGCGCTCCTTTGTGCGCTTCACCGTCGATACCGAGCGCAAGGCCGCTTATGACCGTCACTCCGCGCCGGGCGAGCCCTTTTCCAAATTCGCGAGCAAGTGCTTTCCCTTCGGGAGTCGCCTTGCGTGTGCCAACAATCGCGATGCCCGCAAGTGTTGTGGTAAGCGGGGCGCCTTTTGTGTAGAGCGCGAATGGCGGCCAGGGCATTTCCCTTAGTAGTTGTGGAAATTCTGGGTCAGCTGATAGGTGGAGTCGAACATCGTGCTTCTCGAGCGCTTCCCATAATGCTTCCGCGGTAGTGGGCGATCCTTTTTCCGCGCTCCATGCTCGAGCGGCTGATCCGTGAACGCCGAGCGCCTTTTTGATTGATTCATAAGTTCCCTCAAAAGTATGCGAGAGAGCGTTGTAGGATATCTTTTCTTTTGAAATCGCAGTGTTTTCTGTATGGTGCATAGAGTGATAAAACAGATATGGTATTCTTAATACATACGCTACATTCTTATATGGCGCTCTCTCCTTTTAAAAAGAATCTTGTCATAAACGGCGGCATTGGCATAGTGCTTATTGGCATAACCGTCGGCGTTACTATTTTTTTGGGAAGCGATATCAATACACGAGCCGCGCATCTCCGGGAGCTTCGTGATGAAGAGCATTTCCGTAGCGAGGCCATAGAATCGTTTGTCGCATTAAAAGGGGAGTATAGCAAGGCCCAGGCCTATTTCAGTTTACTTGAGAATATATTACCGCACCAGGATCGCCTCCTTAGCTTCCCAAAAGATATGCGGGCAATCGCGAAAAAGCATAAACTTGACTTCACGGTTACTTTTGGAACACAGGTTGAGGGAGGTCCCGATACGCCAGGATATATTAATTTTCAGATGGCGCTCAAAGGGAGCTTTGATAATTTCACGCTCTTCTTAAAGGAAGCTCAGCAAAGTTTGTATATTATTGATTTTACCAGTATGGAAACAAACTGGGAAAAAGCAGGAGTTTCGGTAACCATTCTCGGGAAGGTATTTTCTAGGTAACATTTATGCGCGCATTTTTTCAAAAAAAAGGAAACGACTGGATGTTCTGGGTGGTAGCAGTGCTGTTATTTTGTGCTATGGTAGGATATGTTTTCTATACGCTTCAATATCTAGTACGCGTTGCGGATGAAGCCCTGGGAAGTGATGCAACCTCTGACGCATTGATTGAACACTTTGATTTTGTTAAATTAGAGCAGGCATTAGGGGGTAAAGCCCAGCTCTTGCCTCAAAACAACCCATAGGCACCCATGATCAAGCCGCGCGCGTAGCTTCCTCCGTCGCTCTCGCAGAGTACTCAAGCTATGACGGACAAGCAGTGGTTGCTTATATTGCTTGCCCTTCGTAGCTTCAGCATTGGCTGAAGCGAAGTAAGGGCGTGCGTAGTTCAGTGGTAGAACGCTGTCCTGATAAGACAGAGGTCGTAGGTTCGATTCCTACCGCACGCACCACAATCAAACTTTCCGATTTTTGCCCGACCGATTCGGCCGCGCGAAGCGCGGAAAGGTAAGGAAACACTGGCTCGCCGCGCACGGCGCGGCTCGCCAAGCGCAGGTTCGAGCCAAAGATTTCTTTGGCAACAACCTTTTTCGATAAAAGGTTGTTATCC
>JAGVPS010000041.1 GCA_020052135.1 Minisyncoccota bacterium | reverse complement strand
GGCCTGCCATGTTTGTGGCAACAGTAACACCCGCAGGCTTTCCCGCTTGGGCAATAATGCCTCCCTCACGTTCGTTATTCTTCGCGTTCAGGACCTCATGCGGCAACCCAGCTTTTGCAAGTTCGCGCGCAAGCTCCTCGTTCTTTTCAATGGACACGGTACCGATAAGGACCGGTTGACCCTTCTCATGCCGCTCCTTTATATCTTCCGCAATGGCGCTAAATTTTGCGGCTTTCGTTTTGTAGATCAAATCCGGCAAATCCGCGCGCACCATGGGCTTATGCGTGGGAATGGTCACTACCTCAAGCTTGTACACCTTATCGAATTCCTCCGCGGATGTTTGAGCGGTTCCCGTCATGCCCGAGATGCGCTCGTAGAGCCGGAAGTAATTCTGAATGGAAATGGATGCGTAGGTACGCGATTCCTGCTGTACATGCACGTTTTCCTTTGCCTCAATTGCCTGATGGAGCCCCCCCGAATATCGACGTCCCAGCATGAGCCGACCCGTAAACTGATCGACAATAATAATCTCCCCATTTTTTACGACGTAATCCCGATCTTTCAAAAATAGCTCCTTAGCTTTTAAGCTTTCCTGCAAGTAGTGGGAGAGGCGCAAATTTTCAGGACTATATAAGTTCTTAATACTCAGTGTCTGTTCTACCTTATCAATGCCTGCTTCTAAAATATCAACACTGCGCATTTTCTCGTCTACGACATAGTCCCCTTCGCGCGTAAGCCGCGCAACCACGCGCGCAAATGTTTTATAAAATTCACTTGATTCCTGGTCCGGAGCAGAAATAATGAGCGGCGTGCGGGCTTCATCAATTAAAATCGAGTCTACCTCGTCAATAACCGCGAAGTAGCGGCCGCGGCGCTGAACTTGCATCTCTACGCTATGAGCGAGATTGTCTCGAAGATAGTCAAAACCAAACTCATGGTTTGTTCCATGGGTGATGTCCGCTTCATACGCTTCTCTGCGGGAAACCGGCCGGAGATACTCCGTCTGTACTAAAAAGCTACCGGTCGTGTCCCGCTCTTTATCAATGAGCGCACCTTCACGGAGCGGCTCATCGGGTACTTTCCCCGCTTTTACCGAGGCCCCGGAGGGCGTTCCTGCATATTGCGGATCGTACATAAGCGCCCCCTCGTGTACGAGACATGCGACACTGAGCCCTAAAGCCGCATACACTTGGCCCATCCAGACCGCGTCACGCTTCGCCAGATATTCGTTTACCGTGATCACATGCACACCCCTGCCCGCAAGCGCGTTCAAATAGACCGGCGCGGTTGCTGACAGTGTTTTACCCTCACCCGTGCGCATCTCCGCGATAGTGCCCTGATGCAGGGCAACGCCGCCCATGAGCTGGACATCAAAATGCCGCTGGCCCAAGGTTCGTTTTGCAGTTTCCCGAACAAGCGCAAATGCCTCCGGCAGAAACCGATCAAGCGCTTCGCGTTGTTCTTCTTTGGGAATGCTTCGGATTTCCCTCTTTAGCGTCTCGGCGCGCGCGCGCAACTCCTCGCTCGTAAGATTCTGCAACTGAGACTCAAGCCCATTGATTTCTTCTACATTCGTTAAAAACGGGGTTCTGGATTTGAAAATTCTAGAGAATAGAGTTGCCATTAATGTGCATTACATTGTAGCTGAAAAGTGTCGAAAAAACTAATATTGACTCTTTATATGACGAGACTATTATAAGGTGCACCTGTTCACCACATCTCTATGATTATTCGTGTTGTAATTCTAGCGGCTGGCAAGGGTAAACGAATGCATTCAGAGTTGCCAAAAGTGCTTATACCGTTCCGTGGAAAACCCATGATTGAACAGCTTCTCGCGTCAGTACGGGAAGCAGGCATCGATGGTAAGCCGATTATTGTCATTGGAAATAATGGGGATTTGGTACAAAAAACTTTAGGAGAGGGCTATGAGTATATCGTACAGGAACAGCAATTAGGAACCGGCCATGCGGTTGCTATTGCGGTGAAAAAACTACCACGTAAGTACGATGCGGTTATGGTACTGTATGGGGATCAGCCCTTTATAAAAGCCGAAACCATACGCCGACTGGCCGAGATTCAAGCAATGCAACGGCCCGCGCTTACCATGACCACAACCACGGTCCGGGATTTTAAAATGTGGCGCAAACCGTTGTATGACTTTGGCAGGATTATAAGAAACCAAAAGAGAGAGATTACGAGTATTATTGAAAAGAATGATGCAAATGAAGATCAGCTTAAAACACAGGAGCTAAATGCCTCATTTTTTTGCTTCAGAGCTCCATGGTTGAAGGAACATCTTTCAAAACTTACCGACACAAACGCCCAAAAAGAATATTATCTCACTGATCTGGTGGGGATTGCCATTCAGGAAGGAGCGCTCATCGCTTCTTTGGATGTCAATCCCCTCGAGAGCATCGGCGTAAACACGCCTGAGCATCTTGAGACAATCCACGCGCTGGATTAGACACCGGCTCTTTCCCAACTTGATCACATTCTCGGCAGAAGGAGAACGTCATGTCGCATCGAGACATTGCTGTAGTGCTACGGACTACGGACACCCCCGAGAACCGCGCCAAGTACGCCGCCGTGAGACGAGCGGTCAAGAAGGAACGGGATCGGCAAGGGCTGGACGCTTCCGGATTCCGGGGTCCTCAACCCGAACTCTCATGCACCGCTTTTGGCGAGGGAAATAATCTCTTCTTTCGTAGCCTCGTCCCCTCTTATCCGCTTTCGTTTGAGGAGATTATCGTAGGACGCCCCACGGGCGTGTACGCGCCGAGTGGTTGGCGTGAACTCGCACGGCAGGAAGTTCTCGATCTCGCCTTTGAAACGGTCCAGCGAATGCGGCGGCAAGAGACACCTCGTCCCGCTACCTGATCAGATACACCAGGGCACTCCCCACGGGGAGTAACGCCCTCTTTTTTTACTCAAGCATTATCTTGTTTCCTTATATTTTTCTATTTCACGCTTCAGCTTGTCCCGAATTCGATCGATGGCAACGCGGATATCAGCATCTTCGTCTTCCGCGCGCAACACTTTATGCGGCAAGCGAAGGTCGGCCTCTGCCCGAAATACGTCGCCTTTCTGATGATGCTTTGTCGTGCGCCCAACTTCTATCCAGATTTCCACCCCACCCTCAGCATCATATCGCTCAATGAGCTTATCCAACGCCCCTATTTTTTCCTCAATATATTCTTTGAGTGAAGGGGTTATGTCCAACTGAGTTGTTTTGATATTTATTTTCATAGAGTATTCGCTAATAATGCAAAT
>JAGVPS010000084.1 GCA_020052135.1 Minisyncoccota bacterium | reverse complement strand
GATAAAACAGGAACGCTTACCGAAGGTAAACCTCAAGTGACGGATGTGGTGGCATATAATAATTTCACTGAACACGAAGTGCTTCAATACGAAGCGAGTCTTGAGGCGGGATCCAATCATCCGCTCGCAAAAGCAATTCTTGAGGAAACTCAAAAACGCAACGCCTTGCCACTGAAGCCGATGAAAAATTTTGAATCTATCGCCGGGTATGGACTGAAGGCGCTGGTTGACGGCAAGATTGTATTAGCGGGAAAGGAAAAACTGCTTTTGGATAACCAGGTTGTAGTCGAATCCCAAAGAAGTGCACTTGATCGGCTTGCGGGAGAGGGGAAGACGTTAAGTTTACTGGCGATTGATGGAATTTTTGCTGGTGTTGTCGCCGCCGCGGATCCGCCTCGAGCGAATTCAAAGAAGACTATTCTCGCGCTTAAAAGTTTTGGTATGGAGGTGGTAATGATTACTGGTGATCATACGAAAGTGGCAGAGGGTATTGGAAAAGAATTGGGTATTGACCGTGTGTTTGCCGAAGTGCTCCCCGGAGAGAAGGCTAATTGGGTAAAAAAACTTCAGAGCGAGGGTAAGTTTGTGGCAATGGTTGGCGATGGGATTAATGATGCGCCTGCGCTCGCGCAGGCGGATATTGGCATAGCGATCGGCGCTGGTACCGATGTGGCAATCGAGACCGGCAACATCGTGCTTATGAAATCGGACCCCTATGACATTGTAGCGGCCGTTCGCCTTTCAAAAGCTACGGTTACGAAGATGAAGCAGAATCTGTTTTGGGCGGCTATCTACAATGTGCTGGCCATTCCTGTTGCCGCCGGAGTGTTCTATAATTCTCTTGGCTGGTCGCTCCGCCCTGAGATGGCAGCACTGCTCATGTCCGCATCGTCAATTATCGTGGCTACGAACGCAGTTCTTTTGAAGCGCGTTGAGACGAGATTAAAAGTATAAAGATGATGCCCTTTACGGTCGAAAATTAATAATGAGCTATAATAAAAAATAAAGAATGGTTCAAATAAATTTATGACACAATTTCAAAAAACATCTCTGTTTCTCCTTCGCATTACGCTCGGATGGATGTATTTCTACGCGGGCATAACCAAGGTGTTAAATCCTGAGTGGTCAGCGGCTGGATATTTAGGTGGCGCAAAAACATTTGCGGGTTTCTATCACTTTTTAACAAGCCCCGGAATGCTCCCGATTACGAACTTTGTAAACGAATGGGGGCTCACACTCTTGGGTGTTTCGCTCATTTTAGGCATTGGCGTCCGATTATCGTCAACGCTTGGCGCGGCGATGATGTTCTTGTACTACCTCCCGATTCTCGATTTTCCGTATCCGAACGCGCACGCGTTCATCGTAGACGAGCACATCATTTATATCTCCGGGTTGCTTCTCTTGGGCAGTCTGAGCGCTGGCCGGGTCTTTGGTCTGGAGAAGTGGTGTTCCAATCTGCCCTTGTGCGCAAAGTTCCCGAGGCTCCGAAAGTTGCTTGGTTAGAATATACTGCATATATACAGCAACATGAAAAAAACAGTTGCCATCATCGGCGCTGGAGAAATCGGCCGTGCTCTTGCCCGGATTTTAGAAGCTAACAGAAATGTTCGTGTTGCATTGTGGGACAAGGATCCAAAGAAAGTTTCCGATCAAAGACCGTTAGACCAGATTGTTTCTGGAGCAGATTTTTTATTTTTATGTATTACGTCATGGGCGGTGCGTGACGCTCTAAATGCGGTGCGCGCGCATCTCCCAAAAACCACTATCGTCGTTTCTCTTGCAAAAGGCATCGAGCGTACGACACAGAAAACCATGGACGCGCTCCTTAAGGAACTCTTACCGCCTGAACAGCCACGCGCGCTCTTGAGCGGTCCCATGCTGGCAGAAGAACTGATGCGGGGAATGCCCGGCTTTGCCGTCGTAGCTACTGATCAGCGTGATGCTTACGGAGCGTTAGACGCGATTTTCAAAAACACCATACTCCGCATTGAGTATTCGTCCGATATGCGGAGCGTCGCCCTCGTAAGCATACTCAAAAATATATATGCCATCGCGCTCGGTGTTGCGGATGGCCTTAAGTGGGGAGGCAATCAAAAAGGATGGCTCGTTGTAGCCGCGTTCAAAGAAATGGCGGATAGTATGTCGATGCTCGGAGGTAATAAAAAAATGCTCTATACCGTGGCGGGGCTCGGCGATCTCTTGGCTACGGGCTATAGCTCCTACTCGCGGAACCATCAAGTGGGCCACGAGCTCATTACAACTGGCCAGTGTTGCCTAGAGAGCGAGGGATTTATTTCGTTGCCTTCACTGTGGTCTATGCTTGAAGGTAAGACGAGCGCTCTGCCTATCTTGACTGCCTTAGCGGGCGTGATTATGCATAACCAAGATGCCAAAGCAACATTCCGGCAATTTGAAACGCAAGAATAATTCGGCGCGCCATGCGCTCGTGCTCGATATCGGCACGACGGGTATTAAGGCATTTATTTTTAATCATGAGAGAGATGTGCTCGCGCGAACCTACAAGCCGCTCAATAAGTTTTTTCCTAAACGAGGATGGGTTGAGCAGAGCCCCCAGGAATTACTCACCGTTTCGATGGCTGTGCTCCGCAAGGTCATTCGCGCGAGCAATCTCTCGCCCGATGCATATATCGGCTTAGGAATTACGAACCAACGGGAAACCACTATTTGCTGGGACAAAGAAACCGGAGTGCCGGTCTACCCAGCTATTGTATGGGAAGATAAGCGTACTGCGCGCTTATGTAGAACGCTCGGAAAAAAGATTGGATTTTCGGTGCGCCATAAAACCGGTTTATCGGTAAGTCCATATTTTTCTGCGTCAAAAATATGGTGGATACTTTCCCATGTACCAAAAGCTCAAAAATTACTTGCGCGCGACCGCTTGCTGTTCGGCACTGTCGATACGTGGATCCTGTGGAATTTTTTAGAGAACAGGCATCACGTG
>JAGVPS010000045.1 GCA_020052135.1 Minisyncoccota bacterium | reverse complement strand
TTGGACGAACCTACTTTGAGCAAAACCCCCAATGAAGCCGCCCCGCCGCCGTGCCGGAAACCGGCACGCCCCCCCTTCCGCCTCGCCCTTGCTCGGACGGACGGAATTTTCGGCGGCGACTAAATGCATAAATACATTGTATCCCATTTTGGGATTATACCACAATAGGATATATGATACAAACAAGTATGAGCAAATCGATTTACTCAAAAGACTATAAGGAAATAATAGAACGCCTGAAAAGGGCGCGTGTTGAAGCCGATCTGTCGCAACAGGCAGTAGCTGACAAACTCGGCAAGCCGCAATCCTATATCTCAAAAATCGAGTCTAGCGAAAGACGGCTCGATGTTGCGGAAATGAAAAAAATTGCTGCTATTTATGATAAGCCGGCTGATTATTTTTTAAAATGAAAATAAAATACTGCATTGAATGCAACCGAAATAAGGCGACCCATGGAGATTTTTGTGACTCCTGTTTCAACGAAACAAAGATATGTCGAAGGTGTCAGCAACCAAAGAGTATTTTTGAATTTGAAAAAAATCAAAAAAGTATCCGCGGCAAGGTCTCAAGGAGAGGCGAATGTAGAAATTGTCGTAGTTGGAAAAAACCTATGTCCCAAAAAGATAGAGGAGGATTTGAAAAAATATACCCACCGCCACCAATAGGCAAGCCTTTCCATTGTCCTATTTGTAATAGAACAATAATCAGACAATATAAAAATGATGTTGTGTTAGACCATCTTCATAATACTGGAAAGGTAAGAGGATGGATTTGTAGAATGTGCAATAACAGTATGGGGATGATGGAAGATGATGTAAATATATTAAAACGAGCTGTAAAATGGCTACAAGGTACACTAAAGTAGCAAAAATTTAAAATAGAGATTTTCGCTTCAATCTTTCTTCAGCTATTTTGCAATACTCAGAAGAAATATCGATCCCTATAAAATCTCTTTTGTTAAGTTTAGCCATTTTACATGTAGTTCCACTGCCACACATTGGGTCAAGGATTACATCACCATGGTTTGACCAACTTAAAATATGGTCTTGTACCAGCTTTTCTGGAAATATAGCGGGATGTTGATGAGCAATATTATCACTTGCAGAATGTCCTTTTCCTATTAGGTATTTCCAAACATTTGTCCGTCTACCATATTTAGAATATCCGGCTCTTTTTAATTTTAATAATGAGCCATCAGAAAGTCGTTTTGTGCCGCTATCACCATCTCGCTCATCTTTATTTTCTCTGTCTTTTAAGAGATTTATTGTCTTTGGAGTTCCTTTGCTAAACACAAACATATATTCAAAAGTCTGCCAATATGTCTTGTTATTTCCAACAGCACCCCGAGGAGTTTTTAGATATATCATTGTGTCAAAAAGATTAAAACCTACTTGCTTAAAATATAAAGCTTGTCTAAAAGACGTTCCTGTTTCATTGCCTTTGATTGTTTGATCTCCAACTACCCACACCAAAACTCCACCATTTTTAATAACTCGATATAACTCTTTCGCCATGCCTTCAAAATTGAAGGAATACCCTTTATAGTCTCTTAATTCGTCATAAGGTGGAGATGTAATAACCAAATCAACTGAATCAGATGGCATTGTCCGCATTACCTCTACCGCGTCCCCGCAAATAATTTTATTTAGTGGCACTTCGGTATATTTTTTAGTTTCCTTGTATTCGGGAAACTGAATCGGCGATCTTACTTCTTCGCGAATAACATCAAGCACTACTCCTTGTATTGAAACATCTCGTCCATTTCTGAAAATAAGCGGTTCCATATTTTTGTTCGCCGGTTGTAGGCGGATATGCCCCCTTTCTCTATAGAATTTTTTTAAGGTTGCCTCGTGATTGTCTATGAGAGCCACCACTTTTTGTCCGTTTTCGGCAGTTTCTTGTTGGCGCACTAAAACCACATCGCCATCGTTTATATTTTCATCAATCATACTGCTCCCAACTACGCGGAGTGCATAAACTTCCGACGAGGAAGGAATTTTGCTTTTGGGAACCGCGATCATTTCTTTAGTTTGTATTGCCTCTATTGGCTGACCGGCAGCGATAGTCCCCAAAAGAGGGATTTTTACCATTGTCTCGCGGCCAAACGCTTCAATCGAGCGCGGCTTATTTTCTTCTTTAGATAAAAGTCCTAAATCGCGGAGTTTTGAAACATGAAAATGAGCCGTTGAGACAGATGAAAGTTTTAGTTTCTTGCGTATCTCGTGAAGTGTGGGGGCATATCCTTTACGTCCTTGATAATCGGCTATAAAATCTAGGACTTGTTTTTGCCTTTTTGTTATCATAGTGATATTATAGAAAGTAAATCGAAAGTATGAAAGGGGTAGTTATCCACAGGATTATGAAAAATGACGTAACTTATTTTACTAAAGAGACAATAGTAGAGTTTTTAAGGGAATTCGGTGAGCCAAAAACAAAAGATTATGAACTTGCCGCCACGCTTATTATTCATCACTTTTGCGAGAAGCATTGGGGCAAGGATTGTTGGATTGGTTTCCGTGTTAGACCTCAATATGCAAACTCTTTGCCGGCCTATAATTCTGAGAGAGAGATCAGTCTGAAAGAGATCGCAGAATTTTTGCGTAAAGGCATTGACGAAGACAGCCCCGTGGACTTCCTCGTTGTAAAGAGAGCGAGTATGCAAAAAGCTCAAGGAATGGTCTTTCAAGTAAAGCGATTCGGTATAGGTAGAATCAAGAAAAACACAGATGAATTAGTAGCTTATCTTAATTCATTTACAAAAAAATATAGCAAAACACAAGCAAACCTTCTTATTTGTTTAGACGATGGGGTACAGATTAATATGGAGAAATTACTTACTGATCTTGATACAAGTAATTTCCCATTTAACCGGATATTATTCACATGGTTACTTGATGGCATGGTTTTTATCAAAGATGTTTATCCGTTAGGCGGTTTAGAGAAATATCCAATAGCAGAACTTTATTAATCGTCGCCAAAAAATTCTCCCGCCCAAGCGAGGACGGCTAAGCAGGAGGAGGTTGGGGGGAGGAATGCCGAGCCGTCCGAGCGTTCCGCCGAGCGAAGCGAGGCGGTTCATTTCAGATTTCGCTTTTTGGATTTGTGTATCAGATTTGGTAAAATAATTTTATGACCCCATACAAACACACTCAAATTGGGTATCTGATGCTGACTGTCTTACTGGCCGTGCTAATTCTCTTTGCGTGGATGTATATTACTGCCTCCGCCGAACCACCCTCGTACTATTCCGGCACAAATTTTGCCATTACTGCCATAATGGCTTTGGTCCTATTCATTCTTGCGTCTTTCGGCGCGCTTACAGTGAGCATTGATGAACGGAGTGTGGCGATCAAGTTTGGCTACGGCATTTTTCGTAAAAAATTCGCGTTGAGCGAGATTGCGTCAACGGCACAGGTAAAAAATCATTGGTATTACGGCTGGGGCATACGGCTATGGTTCTGGCCACATATGTGGATTTACAATGTTTCCGGTTTTGATGCGGTTGAAATTCGAATGAAGAACGGAAAAATCTATCGTATCGGAACGGATGAGCCGGAAAAACTTGAAGTGGCTATCCGACAAGCGACTCATCTATAATCAGCCGCCAAAAATCCCGTCCGTCCCCGCGAGAACAGCTCATCTTTACGGTGAGGTGTTTTTGTTTGATACTTCACTTAATGACCCACAAAGACTACGTGCGACTCGCCATCAGAGCGGCAAAGGAATCCGAACTAGAAGGCGGGGCCGCTATTGGATCTGTGTTGATTAGGAACGGCAAAGTAATTGCCATTGGAAAAAGTCTAGTCTGGCAAAGCAAAGATCCCACTGGCCACGCAGAGAGTAATTGTATCCGCAATGCTTGTTCTAAATTCAACATTCTGGATTTAGATAATACAATCCTCTATGGAACTCTCGAACCTTGCGGTATGTGCTTGAGCTCCGCGGCATGGGCAAACATACCCGAAATCTATTTCGGTGCTTATAGAAAAGATGTGGAGCCGGCTAATAGATATGAAATTGTGGACTGGGGCTCTGAAACAATGGGGAAGAAAATTCGCCTTCATAGCGGAAAACAAATGAGGGTAGGGGGGGTGTTTTGCGAAAAGAATGTGCCGAGCTCCTTAAAAATTATGCAGGATGGCAAAAGAAATCCTAAGTTTACAAAAATTACTTTTCAATAACCACATACTCGCCTTCTTTTAGTGCGTGTATCGGAAGAGTGGTATCGCTAAAGTTTTTGAGCTCATCATACGCGCGTTTCCAGTCAATCGGCCCGCGCGGATCATCTTTGCCGTACTCTGACTCGAAATGGGCGAGAAATTTAATAGGGAGAATCCCTAACCCATCCATGCACTTGCGCCAATCGCAGGTCCAGAAATGTTTTGCCAGTGCATGCGAGCCCGCAGAACTTGCAGCAATAACTTTATCTTTCCAAATGTTCGGTGTATCAAATTGCTTCAGCCAATAAAGCAACAAATGGTCATCGCCACCATGAATAAAGATGGTATCCGCTTTTTTTACTTGTTCAATAAATATTTCGGGAAAAGCTAGCTCGAAGACGGGTTGTATGCCCTCCGGCAAAAGATTTGGGGCATTCGCGACGTACTCAGCAAATTTTGTTTCCCATTCTTCACGTTTTTGGGCAAAGAAACAGTAGAGGATGCGGGGTCTTTCTCCTAAATCTTTAACCACTTCTGCAAAAAACCTTTTAGCAGACGGAATATTATTTCTCTGCCCGCCAGAGTTCAGAACGTATTTAGTCATTGGTTATATGATAACCGATTCTAGCTCTCGAATATAATCCCTCTGCTGGAATGACAATAGAGTTTGTAAACTAAGCATATATTTT
>JAGVPS010000061.1 GCA_020052135.1 Minisyncoccota bacterium | reverse complement strand
GCTTCTCAGTCTTTTTTCGCAATAAGCGGTAGATTTATCTCCTTTGGAAACGCGGCATAGAAGGTTGAACCTTTGCCTTCTTTAGACTCAAACCACACTTTCCCTCCGTGTCCCTCAACGATGGTTTTCACAATGAAGAGGCCGAGACCCGTGCCCACGTTTTTCTTTTGCACGGCATTTTTAGCTCGGAAGAACTGCTGGAAGATAGAGGGCTGATCTGCCTTTGGAATACCAATACCCGTGTCTTTCACGGTGAGGAGCAGTCCCTTTGGATCATCGCCTAGGATTACTTGAACGGTGCCTCCTTCATTAGTGTAGGAGAGCGCATTATCAATAAGGTTATCAATCGCTTTTGCGAGCGTGAACTCATTGGCTTCAATGATTGCACGTGGCGCGGCGTTCACGAACGTAAACTGAATCTTTTTAATCTGCGCCTCTGACGTAAATCGTTCTACGGATTTTTGTATGAGCTCTGCGAGATTTATGGGCTTCGCTTTTGATTTCTGATAGCGAAAACCGATATCAGAAAGCGTGACAAGATCACTTACGATATTTGCGATATCTTTAGTGCTTTTTCCTATAATTTCGGTTTGCTCCTGGATTTTCTTTTTGGTGAGTCGCGGTTCACTAAACGACTCGAGCGTCCAGTTGATAACAGATAAAGGCGTGTTGAACTGGTGTGAAACGGTAGTGATGAACTGATCCTTCAGCTTTGAAAGCTCCTGTTCTTTCTTGAGGCTTTCAGACAGAAGATCGGTGCGGAGGCGGAGTTCTTTAATCTCGTCAAGACCTTTTAGATTTTCCGCCATCTTGTTCAAATTTTTCCCTAAATCCTCGATTTCGTCTCCGGTGCGGATGTCAACGCGATAGTCGAAATTTCCTCCGCCAATAATGCTCGTGCCCTCACGGAGCTTTGCGATCGGCTGAATAAGGCGGAGCGCGACCCAGCTCGCGATAGAAATAAGGACGATGAGCGCGAAAATGGAAAAGGCGCCAATTTGCACGAGAATGGTATAGATAAGGGCTTGCGTTTCAGCCTGTGGCCATTCGGCGATCACGCGCCAATTAAGCTCGGGAATGCCTTCGGTGACGCCGCTTACTGACGTGCCATCTAAATTTTTATAAAAAGAAGACTTAGCAAAACGTTTGGGCGGCGCTCCACCCGACACCGCAAATGGCTCTACGAGGGGGAGATGGGAAACGATGCGTCCTACTCGGGTTTGGTCGGGATGGGCAATGATGCGACTTGCGCCGTCGATAACGTAGACATAGCCCGTTTCACCTAAAATCGCTTTCGAAACTATTTCTTTTTGGATGTAGTCGAGGCGAATGCTCTCAGTTAATACCGCAATAATTTTTTCTTGTTGATTTAAGACCGGCGAGGAAAGCGTGAGGTGCGGAGTGGTTGAGCCGAAGAGGGCGGGGCTCGTATATGTTTCACCTGCCGCCGCTTTCAAAAATTGCGGAGTATCTTTTAGATTTCGGAGCGGCCCTCGCACATAGCCTTTTTCGGGTATTTGCATAAGGCGCTCAGTTTCTTTTCCGACGGCGCAGAATTGCGCGGTGGTGCACACAAAAGATATTTCTTCTACGGCGGCGTTTCCGCGGACAAGATCTTGGAGCGCGGGTGCCTGGTATTCCAGGAGAACCGGGGCAACGTTCTCAAACGTATAGGAAATTTTGACTCCTGTTTTAATATTTTCAAGCCAACCCTCTATCTCTTTAGTGACCTGTCGCGCGAGCGTATGTTCAATATCGGCAACGTCAATGCGATGGGTTAAATTGACAAGGTAAATAGAAGCGCCCCCCATGAGAAGAAGCGGAACAAGTCCGGCGATGACAAATGTTTTGACAAATTTCCGACGGAGACGGCTTGGGCCTAAGAATGTCCGCCAAATCCAGTACCAATATTTAGTCTTCATGGACAAAAATGAAAAACGACAATGTGAAATTTAAAATTATACAATAATTTTGCACTTTGATATTGTCATTTTGCATTTGCAATGCAGTAGTGGAACAATAACAATCTTCATTATACTATAGAAGACTCATTTTTAATATGAAAAGAATCTATCTCGATTATGCGGCGACGACGCCGCTTGATCCGCGCGTGCGAGCGGCAATGCGTCCCTATGAAGAACGTATATTTGGAAACCCCGGTTCACTCCATATGTTTGGGCAAGAAGCGTCTCGGGCTGTTTTTCAATCCCGCAGAACAATAGCTCGCGTGATCGGCGCAAATATCGACGAGATTATTTTTACTGGGTCTGCAACTGAGGCAAACAACTTGGCGTTGCGGGGGGCGCTCGCCTATGCGCGAACTATGTTCCGGCAAAAGCCTCAAATTATTATTTCTGCGATCGAGCATGAATCTATTTTAGAAACCGCCCGCGCGCTGGAAGCAAATGGAGTTGAGGTCGTGTATGCGCCGATTACTTTTAGGGGGATTGTTGACCTGGCGCACGTGAAGAGAAGTTTAAATGAGCAAACCGTCCTTGTTTCTATCATGTATGCGAATAATGAAGTAGGGAGCATCCAGCCAATAGCCGCTATCGCGGATGTAATTCGTAATTGGAAACTAGTACATAGGAAAAAGAATGAGCAACCAAAATCTAATTACGGTTTACCAATTACCAATTACCCGCTCTTCCATACTGATGCTTCGCAAGCGTTACAATTTTTAGATTGTGCCGTTAATACTATAGGGGTAGATCTCATGACATTTTCGAGTCACAAGATCTATGGTCCGAAAGGAATCGGCGCGTTATATGCGCGAGGGTCTGGGGTTCAAGGTATAGGGTCTAGGCAAAAAGGTGCAATGCAATCACTAAACCCTAGTGGCTATACCCTAGAATCTCTTATAACTGGCGGAGGCCAAGAGCACGGCATGCGCTCAGGCACCGAAAATGTTTCTGGGATTGTTGGTTTTGCAAAAGCGGTTGAGATTGGAAATGCCGTGCGGGAAAAAGAAAGTGTCCGTATCGGAAAACTGAGAGATTATTTTTGGCAACATATCAAAGCGATCTACCCAAAGGCAGTGAAAAACACCCCCCGCCTCTCTCTTCCTAATAATCTCAATGTTTATTTCCCAGGATGGTCGGCGCACGACATGCTTATCGCGCTCGATCTTCTGGGCGTCGCGGTTTCTGCCGGGTCGGCATGCACTGCCCGATCCAGCGAGCCGTCGCATGTACTCAAAGCACTTAGATATAAGGATGTGCGGCAATTAGGAAGCACCCGCTTTTCTTTAGGACGTTTTACAACAAAAAAAGAAATTGACACAACTCTTAATGCTATTAAAATAATTTTACATAAGCGTAGCGGGCTTTTGTAATCCCGGTACTCGGCTACGTGGTATACTTAAACTAATAAGCGCGGATAGCTAAGTACCACGCACCAAGCGCTATGAGCACTCTTGACCCCGTATAGAGTCGCCGCAAGGGTTTCCACGGAGCGAGCTTCGGGCGACACGTACCAAAGACAAGTCACGTGGCGAATCTGATGAGCTTTACGTGATTAGCACTCTTGACATGAGAGTGCTAAAACAATAACATACTATTATTATGGCAATGAGAAACTTTCACAAATTTACGATTAAGGCTCAAGAAGCTCTGCAAAACTCGCAAGATTTAGCCGCAGAGCGGAACCACGGGGAATTTCGCGCGCTCCACCTTCTCTCGTCCCTCGTCGCCGACGAGCAGTCGCTCGTCCGCCCCCTCCTCCTCAAGGCGGGCGTAAACATCGAAACGCTTGATAAGACCATTGAGGAGGAACTCCAAAAACTTCCGAAGATTTTTGCGTCTTCCTCGGTGGGACAGCTCTATTTGTCTCAGGAGGTCATGCATATTTTGGAACGCGCCGGGAAAATCGCTCTTTCCCAAAAGGATGAGTTTATTTCATGCGAACATTTGCTTCTCGCCATGCTCGAGATTCCCTCGTCCGCTCAAGGATTGCTTGAAAAAATAGGGCTTCGGCGCGAGGGCGCGTTTCGACTCCTGGCACAGCTCCGGGGCTCTGCGCGGGTAACCGACGAAACTCCCGAATCGAAATTCCAGGTGCTTGAGAAGTATG
>JAGVPS010000086.1 GCA_020052135.1 Minisyncoccota bacterium | reverse complement strand
CAATTTCTTCCGGAAGTTCTCCTCGTGCTTCGAGGCGGCATGCCCAAGCTCGTACTCCAAGCAGAATTTACGAGCGACAACGAAGCCGAGCTTGAAAATACCATTGCCCGCGCGGTTCAAACCCTTGAGCCTCTTCACCTGCGTATGCGCGTGGTAAAAACGCGCGCTGGCATAAACAAATACCACGCCATCCGCAGAGAAAGCTTTAATCTCCTCCGCCACAAGATACACGGGAAGCAAGCGGCGCCGTTTATTGATGACTTCGTGGTACCCCCGGAATGCTTGCAGGAATTCCTTCCCCGTCTTGAATTGATACTGCGGGGGTATAAGCTTATCTATACGGTCGCCGGACATATCGGCGATGGCAATTTTCACATCATTCCCCTTATGGATCTATCGAAAGAAAAAGATCGAGCTATCATTCCCGAACTTTCCGCAAAAGTCTATGACCTCGTGCTTTCCTATGGCGGCTCCATTACGGGCGAGCACAATGACGGACTTATCCGCAGCTATTATCTAAAAAAAATGTTTGGTCAAACAGTATACAACCTCTTTGAAGACACCAAACGCATCTTTGATCCTCAAAATATATTTAATCCCGGGAAAAAAGTCGGGAGTAGCTTACAGTACTCCATGGATCACATGATCCGGCCAACCACACTATAACTACCTACATGGATTTTTTCTATACTCACAACGACATACCAAAAAAGAGGCTTCGATCCATCATCCATCGACTCGATGGATATACGGGAAGGCTTCGCGCGGTACAAAAATCAAAGACCTATCGCGTCTCCGAGAGTCCACTCAGCCTTCCGTCTGATACGCGACTCTTGAACAACGTACTGCGCATCATCCGAGCAAAAACGACTTCTCGCCTGAAATATATTGTCGTTATCGGCATCGGCGGCTCATCGCTCGGCGCCAAGGCTATCTATCACGCGCTCCGAGGATATGCAGACGCCCTTTCACACAACCGTTTTCCTCAAATGTTTTTCTTAGATGCCACCGATCCTGAATACCTCGATGCATTTCTTAAGTTCCTAAAAATCAGCGTGCGCCACCCAGAAGAGATTCTGATCCACATCGCAAGCAAATCAGGCACTAGTACCGAGGTTATCGTCAATGCTGAGATTGTTCTCTCTGCGCTGAAAAAATTCCCGAGCTTTATGGAACACGTCATCGTCACGACCGACGCGGGCTCTCCGTTAGCGCGCACTGCTAAAGAGCACAATATCGCATGGATACCGATCCCCGAGAGCGTGGGGGGGAGATTTTCGGTATTCAGCCCCGTTGGACTTATTCCGCTCGCGACCGCAGGCATTGATATCCGCGCCCTCCTCCGCGGCGCGAGGAGTATGATTCGACTCTGCCTTGATTCTTCGGTAAGAAGTCCGGCGGCGATTTCCGCGGCAACACTCTTTCATCACGCACGAGCCGGAAAAGCAATCCATGATACCTTTTTCTTCCATACCGAACTTCAATATCTGGGCGATTGGTATCGCCAACTTCTTGCCGAGAGCATCGGCAAAGAAAAGAATAGACGAGGAAAAACTGTCCATGCCGGAATTACCCCCACCACCTCAATCGGCTCTACGGATCTCCACAGCATCGCGCAACTTACCTTGGGCGGTCCTCGAGATAAGATAACAACCTTTGTATCCACCAAAAAACATACTACTCATGTGCGTGTGCCTAAAAAAAAGATACTCTCTCCCCTTCCCTACCTGCACGGAAAATCCGTGGAGGAAATTCTCCATGCAATCTATACGGGCACAATTCAAAGTTACACAAAGCACGGATTGCCTTTCTTGGAAGTTCTCCTTCCCGATATTTCGGAATCTTCCCTTGGCGCCTTTATGCAATGGAAAATGATTGAAGTTATGCTCCTCGGAAAACTCATGGGGGTTGATGCGTTTGATGAGCCAAACGTAGAGGATTATAAGGAAAAAACGAGGCGCATACTTAGTGCATAACTCAAGCTTTAAAAACATGATAAGCTGTTATTAAAGGTCGTACATTAGAAAATAATTTTACTACTCTCATGAAAGGAAAAGGCATGCACACGCTGGCGTTCTTCCTCCTCGTCATTGGAGGTTTAAACTGGCTTCTCGTTGGTCTCTTCTCGTGGGATATCGGTACACTCTTCGGTGGCATGGACGACATGGTCTCTCGGGTAATTTACGTGCTCGTGGGACTTTCCGCGATCTATATGCTCTTCACACACAAGAAAGACTGTAAAGCGTGTGGGATGAGCGGCGGCGCGATGTAATAGAACATAACGAAAAACAGCCCGTGAGTCTTGTTAGAGATTCGTGCGTTGTGAGGATGCGCGATAGTTTTGTAAGGACGGAACTTATCTCTAAAAAGGATGAATGGCTGTTTTTTGTTTGCGCGCAAAAAAACTTGTCTGTAGCGGGAAAAGCGGAAAGGATTTAATAAACCCCGCCGAATGCGTGGGTATATGTTACAATGTTTTTTGCATGCAAAACCAAGTTCTTAAAATAAAAGCGCTCGCCATCAATCGCGCGCTCAAAAAACTGCATCCCGATGCGCGCATCGCCCTCACGTTTAAAAACAATTTTGAACTGCTCGTGGCAGTTATCTTGTCTGCCCAATGCACGGACAAAAAAGTGAACCAGATCACACCACAGCTTTTCAAAAAATACAGAACGGTGCGCGCCTATGCGGCCGCTAGTCCGCGCGACATGGAGGCGCTCGTCCATTCCTGCGGGTTTTATAGGGCGAAAACAAAGAATATTATCGGTGCAGCAAAGTATTTGCTCGCGCACCACAAAGGTCAAGTTCCAAAGACCATGAAAGAGATTCTCCACGTGCCTGGTGTCGCGCGAAAAACAGGTAACGTGGTGCTCGGCAACGCGTATGGCGTCGTCGAGGGAATTGCGGTTGATACCCACGTCATCCGCCTTTCGCGCCTTTTCAGGCTCACCAAACACCATGATCCCGTAAAAATCGAGAGCGATTTAATGACGCTCCTCCCCAAAAAAAAATGGTTTCCTTTTACGTATCGGCTCATCAATTACGGCCGCACGCACTGTACTGCGCGCTGTAAGCATGAGGTGTGTCCACTTAGAAAGTATATTGTATAACTAAATGTTTAATTTTAGGGTTTTAAAAAAATCTAAAAAATCTTCCGCTCGCACCGGCGTCATACAAACCCCCCACGGCGAGATTCGTACACCCGCGTTTTTGCCCGTGGGAACGCTTGGCGTAGTTAAGGGCGGGCTAGACAGCCGCGACCTTACAGAGACGGGCGTGCAGGCGCAAATCACAAATACGTTTCACTTTTTAGATCTAGATGCGGTAGAGACTGTAAAAAAAGCAGGCGGACTTCATAAATTCTTTGGCTTTCATAAACCAATTTTTACAGACTCTGGCGGATTCCAAGTATTTTCACTTGGCGAAGGCATGGCATATGGATTCAGAAAAATCCATTCGTTTTTCCCTGGAAAAGATACTAAACTCGAGAAACGCGATGTGTCACTCGTAAAAATAACGGAAGAAGGCGCACGCTTCCGCTCCCCGCGCGATGGCCGCGAGATCATGCTCACGCCTGAATATTCTGCAGAGATACAAAAGAAATTAGGCGCTGATTTCATATACCTCCTCGACATTTGCGGCACGGTTGTGGAGGATAAAACGAGAGCTGCCTCCGACTTAGGGCGTACTGAAAGATGGTTCGAGCGATTTCTGAAAGTCACTAATCAGGACTCGAATAAGAAATCGCGAATGAGCACGAATTCCCAATTAACTAAAAACCGCCAGTCGATTTTCGGCATTGTCCAAGGAGGATTATATAAAGACCTTCGTATTGCCTCCGCAAAAGCCGTAAGTAACTTACCCGTCTTTGGCATCGCAATCGGCGGAGCGGTCGGAAAGACGAAAAAGGAGATGTACGACGTGCTTGATGTAACTATTCCCCACTGCGACCCCCTGCGGCCTCGACACCTTTTGGGTATTGGCGACCTAGAAACTATCCCCGAATTTTTAAAGCGCGGCATTGATATATTTGACTGCGCCATGCCTACGCGCATCGCCCGCCACGGCACAGCGATAGCTAAAAAGGGATATATAAATATCAACAAATCAGAATTCAAAAACAAATTCCAGCCAATTGAAAAGGGATGCCACTGTAAAACCTGTGCCGCCCACACACTCGCTGAAATTCACTTTCTCTTGAAGGGCCGCGAAACGCTCGCCGGCCGACTCATCACAATACATAATCTTTTCTTTTTGGAGAATTATCTCGAAGAGATAAGACAAAAAATCGAAATAGGAAAGTTCTGAACACCTCCTTATACTTCTTTAAAATTCGAATCGAATGTATCATTTTCCAACGATCGTAGAGAAATGATACATTTAATTTCATTCAAGCTGTTTTTTAAAAAAGGGGTGTCTAAAAACTATTTATTAAAAAACTATTTGCAGAATGTCAGAAACAGGATAGAATTCAAGAAGTTCTAGGGAAACTTAGAAGTAGACGTAAGCCGTCGCATGAGCTATGCACCATCTCCTGAAACGATCGTACAGACTTTCAACACTTTTACTTATTGCAGCAAATCTTTTGCCATTGGTTTTTATATTTCGGGGCAGCGCGAGTCTTTTTATACTGCTCTTGCTCTACTGGTCTGAAAATATAGTGATTGGACTCTACGCTATACCAAAAATAATACTCTCTAAGAAACACGCCGCAGAACTTTTATATATACCCATATTCTTATTTCATTTTGGTATT
>JAGVPS010000066.1 GCA_020052135.1 Minisyncoccota bacterium | reverse complement strand
TGTCGAATTACTTTCGGTAAAACTTCTTCGGATAACTCATGAATAACGGCACCTTGCTGATAGTTTGATATGAGGCTCCCTGGCTCGGGGATACGCACATGCACAAGCACGATGCGCTCATTGATGGTTACCATCCGCAAATCATGATACGAACCACAAATACCCGGAATTCCTCGGCTGGTATCAATAAACTCTTGAAGCACAGCGCCCTTTTCAATATACGAGCGCATTTCGTCATTGAGCACCGGCTTACTTTTCTTAAAAATTCTCACACCAATACCGTTTGTCCCTTTGTCGGGCTTGAAAACTACTTTCTTAGTCTCAATCTTCTCTACGGCAAACCAAAAGTCCTTCTCGTTCGAGATAAGGATTGTCTTCGGTGAGAACTTGGAGAGGTATTCTGCGGTAGCAGATTTTGACAGGCAAAATTTCTTAAATTCCGGCGCGTTCGTTATCTTTGCTTTTTTAAGCTTTATATCTTCTTTGGGAATACTCCCGAGGTTGTAGATGACGTCCGCAATGATTTCTTTTCCTGTTGGAACAATCTCACCATTTAGATATTCGTACGCCGGTGCAAACATATCGTCTCCGCGATAACTCATCGCATCGTACGCAAAAAAAAGATTTTGTCGCTCGCGTAACTCTCGTACAAGTTGATTATAGGAAGCGCCTTTGTGATAGCTCGGGGAAAATGCCTCTCGCTGGGAAGATTTTAGCCAAATCACTATATTTCCTTTTTTCATGGAGATGACAAAAGTATACCCCACATGGAGACTGGGGTGGTTCCTCGCTGTGCTTGGGACGAAATATAAAAAGGGAGGCGACCATTGTGGTCATCTCCCGTTGTGCTTCTTCAGCCGTGAGTCGCGCGGGCATACGGTTCTTTTCGTCCCACGCTCATAAAATCCACGAAAAAGCGGATGTGGGCAAAGTCAGCGGGTAGCACAAGAGATCCTGCCTCAACTATCGCCACAAGCCCGATAGGCATAAGCTCTCCGAGTGCCTGGATCGCAACGAACTTTGCCTCACCGAAGAGATTCTTCATGTCATCTTTTCCCCTGCAAAGAGGCCACGTACGATAAGTTCCGATGAATTGCACGGTGGCTTCCGCCTCTCCATGTGGATGACTCGAGAAAACGCATTCGATATCTCTCGGAACGATAACTGGCCACGCGAAGTGTTGCTCCTTCCGCGGAAGGAGCTTTCCGTCACGTTCCGCAAACCAGAGGAGACCCGGAGTCAAGGATCTTCCCGGAAATCCATGGAGCGATAGAATCTTCGGCCTTTCTGCCCTCATAAGGTTGACGCCTATGAAAAATCGATCAGGCTCGATATCTTGTCCGCTCATTACTATCTCCAGCTGGGGTTGTCGAGGGTCAAAATTTTCTATCCACTAGCTTATTCTTAATTCCTTTAGAATGCAACGGTTTGTTTATTCATTAAATCGGAGATTGGCGTAGTCCTTCTCGGCTTTCGGGACAAAAACAAAAAACCGCCATTTAGGCGGCTTTAATTTGGGGTGGGCAACTGCAGGCGATTAGAACTCGTTTTGCCAATAAAGCATTCTAACGATGTCTCTTAAATTCCTTATAAGTAATACCTTCCTCGCCTTCTTTTTCGCCCTCTATAAACTCTTGCTTCTCATTTAAAGTGAAAACAGAATCAAAACCATCCGCAATAGTGGGAGGGAATTCATGAAGTTTTTTGTCCATTCTCTCTAGTGCATGTTCGGGAACTTTTCTTTCTCTTATTCTATTCCTTTCTTTAGCCGTCTCAAGAGGTGTATCAAGATATACACCTTGGATTTTTTCCGCCCCGTTATCTCTGGCAAATTTCAAAAACTCTCTTCTTTGTTCGAAATTGGCAAAGGTCGCATCGAATACAACGGTTTTCCCCTCTTTTATCTCTTCTGCCAACCTTCTTAGGGCTTCACTCCACACTGCACTGTTTTTGGATTGATCAGCTTCGCTACCAGTAAGTTCCTTACGAATATCATCTGGGCATAAATACACGTATGCATATTTTTCTGCAAATTTTCTTAAGACGGTAGTCTTTCCTGAACCGGGTATCCCGATCCCCACGATCACTTTGTTCATAAAGCTTTATTTAGCTGGGTGCCCAACGGGAATCGGACCCGTATTACCGCTGCCACAGAGCGGAGCTTTACCATTAAGCTATGGGCACCATATGGGATTACTGTACTTCAGAAAAATAGATTTTTCAAATCAATCGAAAAAAAACTGCGAAGTCTCCGCGTGCGGAAACTAAGCAGCAACGAATCAGAACTCGCTACGCTACCATCTCACCGGAGCGCCGCTCCGAGTGACACCCCTCAACCTGCCTCCCTTGTCAGAGTTGCCACTCCTTCTATCACCGCCCCGTAAAGAAGCAAGCTCGTTCTCGGGAAGTGAAAGCGTAGCATCTCTACCCACGCGCCGCTCCAGGTGGCGTGCATCGTGGGTGTTCTCGGTATTCCCGCCGGCGAGGATGATTGAGTCGAAAAGCGCGAGAAAAACGATGCTCGCGGAAGCCACCACTCGCATGTCTTCATTCATCTCGGTCCACCTCAGCCAGAGCAGAATACCAATCGTCACGATCATGAAACTGTTCCCGACAAAGAGCACCCGCCCAGTCGTATTCAATCCTCTCCAAGAACGAATGAAGTACACGGCGAACCCTCCCAATAGAAGAGCGTTTGTGTCGCCCCCGTGGCGACTAAGCCAATATACGTAAAGTTTTAAAAGGTGTCAATCAAGCCCGCTGAGAGGCGGGGGCATAAGAAACTCTAAAACTCGCATTGCTCGTTAAGATTTTCTAATGTGCCGCGGGGGTGAATCGAACACCCAACCAATCGCTCTTCCAATGTGGACTATATCATCACCCCAATATATGGGGGCTGGGCGCTTCCCCGTCCTTCGCATAAAGCTACGGAGGGTACTCCCTTTCGGGATAGTCTCTACACCTGCCTTCGCAAGGCTTCGGCAGGCAAGCCTTCTCTGCTTGCTGCTGAAGAATGCAAAGGATTGGCTCGGGATTATTCTTATATCGATTTAAAATAAGACCTTCCCCGAGTTCACCCAGTTTCAATTTCTGCATTACTGCAGAATGGCCCGAAGATTCAGGCGAATG
>JAGVPS010000059.1 GCA_020052135.1 Minisyncoccota bacterium | reverse complement strand
TCGTTCTGGCTGGTGATGATCGCTTGAAGTTGCCCTGACACCACTGCCGGATCCCGAGTGCCAGCTCGGAGCATGGCACGTAGCTCGTCCTCGGTTCTCAAGTACTGGTTGTACGCCTCTTTGGTGCTGCTGTTCACAACACCCTCCATTCTGCCTGCTATTCACAAGCAATGGCGGAAACTGCCGCCGCAGCGTTCTTTAACGAACTGGTTTAAGCATATCACCAAATATCAATTCTGTCAATCACCTAATTTTCTCGCTTCAATAAAGAGGAAGAGGGGAAACTCCTTACGGGCGCGGTCTTCTGCGTCTTTGCAGGGTCCGTTTTCACTCTTCCTATGCGAATTCCATTCTTCAATGCGCGCGATCATAAACCCATTTTTTTCGAGTGCTTTGGCGTATACTTGCAAGGGACGGTGGAATGAAATTGTTTTTTCTCTCGGCTTCTCGCCGGGGTGCATGATTATTTCTACGCGCGATTCGGATAAATACCTATCAACTCTGCGGTACTGCACACCAAACGCTTCTACTGTTGGTTTTGCTCGTGGTGAGCTTGCCGAATCCATTGCGTGTGCGTTCCTCAATTCCTTTACCGGCACCTGGAGCGCCTTAGCAGAAGCATCCCATCCCCAGCTCGAAGCCTTGGGAATACGGAATGCGGGATGATTGAGGACAATAAGCAATCGTCCTTCCGGCTTTAACACTCGCGCGGATTCTTTTAAAACTCCTTGAATATTTTCTATATTTTGAAGCGAAAGGATAATGGTTACTGCGTCCATACTTTTATCTTTTACAAAAGGAATTTTGTCTGCGGGCGCAACAAAATAGTGAATTGCGCTCCCCTTCTTCGCTTTTGCGATCTGTATAAGTGCCTCTGCAGAATCAACTCCAATAACCCGCGCACCCATGTCCGCAAATATACGAGAGAAAAACCCTTGCCCACAGGCGAGGTCAAGGAGCGTCATTCCTTTTTTAATATCCAAAAGCCGAACCATGTTCGGCAAAATAAGCTCTACTTGGTACGAACCCTTACTCTCGACAAGGTCGTCGTACCACTCTGCAGACTTGTTCCAAGAAGTGTCGCGCGATTTCTTTTCCATGGTCGGTCTTTGTCCGCGATGTTCGAACCCTTGTGCAGAATCCGATATCCAGCGAACTGCTCGCGGGAATCCGCTAAATAGATAGGTTCTGTGTGGTTCCGAGGTCGAAACAAGCAGTGTAGAGCTATGCGGCCCGACGCTGTCGTCTACTGCCTTCAAGTTCAGAAACTCGCTCTTCAAGTTCATGAAGGCGACCTTGGAGCCGCACGTAGTCTTCCCGAGTACTCGCGGCATAGGCAACGAGCTTAGTTGTAAGATCATCTATTGCTTGTGCAAGTACCTCCCGAGTTTCCTTGATCTCGTCGCGTACTGCTTGGATATCACCCTTAGTAGCGACACTCGCAAATCCACGCTGCACCATTTGTGCGAGATCGTCGATGGAGAGTTTCTTTTTCATATATGCTAAGAATACCACGATCACGCGAGTCACGGTCAAGACTGATACGTATGCCGGAAGCGGCAACTAACTTAGTCGGGCCGCCGAGAATCTCCTCCTACGCCAGGCTACGGCGGACAGGGAACCCGGTCTCTATTCTCCTTTTTGGTCGGGGTGCCGGGAATCGAACCCGGCCTCCACGCACCCGAAGCGTGTGTACTGCCGATATACTACACCCCGACCAAAAAGGAGAAACGAAAAAGATTTGCGCATGCTTGCCCGTCCGAAGTCTCATTTTTAGGGACGAAGGCGGGTACTACCGGTATACTACGGCTCGCCTACGTTCAGACGAACTTCGGCGGGTAAACCCTCTTTATGTTCATCATATGAGCTACCGCGCCTGCCTGCCGGTAGGCAGGGGCACGCCCGCGGCAACTGGAGCACTACTTAACAAAGTATTTCTTTTTTATCTCGTCGTCAATGCGATTCTGCGCTTCCACGGCTTTTTTCTTTGCTTTCGCGGCGAGCACGTCCAGCGCGCCATCGGTAAGACTACCGAGCTCCTCAATGCGCGGCTTTAAAATTTCCCCGTCATTGAGTTCCGGATTATCAAGCACCTCTTCAAGAAGAATCGCGAGAATCTTGCCCACGCGCGGTCCGGGTGCGATTTTTAAAATCTCCATGATCGCCTCGCCTCTAATTTTCAACATCTTCGGATGCACGGGGTCCTTTTGTACTTTTTCGATCATCGCTTTCAAGTAGCGGAGGCGATAGGGCTGGGCCTTTGGCACGCCAGAACCGATCCGATCCGCTTCTCGAAGACGAACAAGATCGTCGGTGTTTTCTTTGCCCACGCGCCGGAGGAGCCGCCGCACACCTGCTTCGGTAACCACGTCGGGGTCGTAGACAAACATATGCTCCCGCACGAGGAGCGCGACTCGTTCGGTGATTGCTTTTTGCAAATGGAGCCGATCGAGCATTTTTACCACCATATGTTCCCCCACTACCTGGTGACCATAGAAGGTAGAGTTCGGGCCGTTACCTTTTTTCACGCGCGGTTTGCCTACGTCATGCAGGAGCGAGGCAAGACGCAAATCGAGTGTAAAGTTCTTGTCCACGGCATACTGAAACGATTTAAGATTGTGCTCAAAGACCGTAAAAATGTGATGCTTGTTCTGCCCCACGCTAATTCCTTCGAGAAGTTCGGGCAATATGAATTTCATGAGCCCCATATCTACGAGCGCAAGTATGCCCGCGACCGCACCCGGCGCCATAATAAGCTTTGTGAGTTCGTCACGAATCCGTTCTTTGGACACATACTCGAGTAATCCTGCTTTTTCTTTGATTGCCTTCTTTGTTTTCTCCTCAATCGAGAAATAGAGCTGTGCCGCAAATCGCACCGCCCGCATGAGCCGAAGCGCATCTTCCTCGAATCGATCTTCCGGCTTTCCAACTGCCCGAACCACTTTTTTCTTTAAATCGCCTTCTCCTCCGTATGGATCAATTAAATTTTCTAATTTTGCATTGTCATTTTGATTTTTGATTTTTTCATTTTGCATTTTTAGCGCCATCGCATTTACCGTAAAATCACGGCGGCTCAAATCCTCCTCAATGGTTTTTGCGAACTGCACTCTGTCGGGATGCCGCTTGTCCGTATAGGCACTCTCGGTACGGAAGGTGGTTATCTCGATGATCTTAAGAGTGGAGTCCTCCGACTCCGTTTTTATACCGACAGTTCCAAACGTATTCTCATAGACGCTATCTTCAAAAAGCTTTTGAATCTCTTCTGGTATGGCATCAGTAGCAATATCCCAATCCTTGGGTACACGATGCATGAGCAGATCACGCACACACCCGCCCACAAGAAACGCTTGAAGGTTGTTCTTAGTGAGCGTTTCCGCAACCGCTCGTACCTCTTTTGGTATCGAAAACTTCATAGATTCATATTAGCAGAAAACGCCCTTTCGGGCGCTTTCTAATGTTCAAGTTACCATTTACCAATTACTACTTACTCCGATTTCCTCACTGAAAGTTTTTTTGCCCGCAAACGATTTAACTTAGGAAGACGGATCGTGAGCACGCCATTTTTAATAGTTGCTTCGGATTTATCCGCATCCACTTCGGTCGGCAATACTACCGAGCGAGAAAATCTGCCCCAATAGCATTCTTGATAAATGTAGTCTTCTGCGCGCACTCGGCGCTCCCGTTGCCGCATACCTCGAATCGTGACGGTGTCAGAGGTAATGTCGATATCCAAATCCTTTTCCTCAACACCCGCAATGGGCGATTCGATAACTACTTCGGCCGCATTTTGATATACGTCAATCGTAAGCTGGCCCTCGTCCTCTCCCCCAATCTCTTCCGTGGACATGGATTGATTCCTAAGCGCGGCGGGGGCGGCCTTCGTGAACTCAGCTTCTGGTCCCTCCTCGGGAACCGGTGAGTTGTTGTTCGCGAGTCCTTCAAAAAATGCGCGGTCGTCGGTCATAGGTAAATTAAAATTTAAAAATCAAAGTTAAAAATTAAGAAGGTTGTTTACATTTCGAACACTTTTAATTTTAGATTGTCATTTTTCATTTTGATATTTACACTTTCCATTACCTACGTGTCTAATTTCTTAAATTTCTCAAAATCATTAAGCACGAAGAAACCGATGAAGACGAGGAAGAGGATCGCGGTCGACGCTGGCCCGTGCCTAATTATAAGCCAGTTGAAAATTGCATGCAATATGGTCGCCATAACTAATCCCTGCACAATGAGAAACCGGCGTTCATAAGCTTTATAGAAACCCAACCCCCAGTAATATCCAACAATACCCGAGGTGAGACTGTGAAGTAATGTTGCTCCGACCGAACGAAGGGTAAGAGATTCTATGACGCGAATGTTTAAGAAGCTTCCGTCAGCAACCTGAAAGAGCGAGGCAATATTCTCCACTGCGGCAAACCCGAGCGCTCCGGTAATCATGTAAATCATTGCGTCCAGGGGTTCGCTGAAGTGCCTGTTGGTATGGATAACGCCATACACGCCTAAAAATTTGATAAGTTCTTCGGTAGCGGCGAGAATCACAAATGCGAGAATGCTGTATGCTCCGATGCCAATATGCGCGAGTCGCTCATTTAAAAGAAGTTGTACTGGAAGGATGATGAATGTGGTTACCGCTCCCGTGAGGAACGTAAGAAAGATGAGCTTCTTTGGCTCGGGGTGTTTAAAATGTTCATGGAGATAAAAGACGAGCCAGACAAAGCTGGGAGTAAGTCCTAAGAAAACGAGTACGGTGGATGAGATGATGTTCATGTCCCGCAAATTTTTTGTCGCCTCACCAGTTCTGAATCATCAGAAGATCCCCTTTTGCCTCTGAGGCATACAGTTCCTGATAGATTGCTTCCGTTACAAAGGGCATAAACGGATGCAGGGCAGTGATGGATATGCGCAACAACTCCCTAAGGAGCGCGTGTGCGGTTCCTGCGTGCGCCATATGTTCACCCTGTAGCCGCTTCTTTTCCCTTTCAATAATCTTATCAGCAAGCTCGTGCCAAACATAGTGATACAAAAGTTCCGCGCCTTCATGAAAACGGAAGGTGTTAATAGATCGCTCTACACGCTTCTGTATACTCAGCGCTTTAACAAGGGCTTTTTTATCTTCGGCAGTGTAGCGAGACCGCAGTGAAGCAAATTCCGGTTTTTCATTCATGCGGATAAACCGCGCGATATTCCAAAGCTTTGTCGAAAAATTCCGATATCCGCGCACGCGATCTTCAGAGAGTTTCATGTCGTTCCCCGGCGCCGCGCCGATAATAAGCGACAGTCGGGTGGCGTCAGCGCCATATTTCTCTGCCATAACTAACGGGTCAATAATATTTCCGAGCGATTTTGACATCTTCCTCCCCTGCGCGTCGCGAACCATGCCGTGCAAGTAAACGGTTTTGAAGGGTATGTCTCCGAGTAGAAATCCGCTCATCAAAATCATGCGCGCTACCCAGAAAAAGAGAATGTCGTAGCCGGTTTCAAGCACGCTCGTCGGGTGATACATCAAGAAATCTTTTGATGGTTTGCCGTGCCCGCCCTGAGCCTTATCGAAGGGAGCGGAGTCGAATGGCTTGCCCTGAGCTTTGCCGAAGGGCCACCCAAGCGTTGAGAACGTCCACAGTCCCGACGAAAACCAAGTGTCGAGCGTGTCGGGGTCTTGCGTAAACTCCGCGTTGCAAAATTCACACTTCGGCTTCACATCAGAAACAATAACCTCTTTGCATTTCGCCACATCGGCTTCATGCCCCTGCCGCGGGATGCATTTAGATTCGTGATACCAAGCCGGAATCCGGTGGCCGTACCAAATCTGGCGCGAGATGCACCAGTCACGCAGATTATCGGTCCAGTAAAAATATATTTTATTAAACTTCTTAGGAAGAATTGTAATTTGACCACTTCTTACTGCCATATACATCAGTTCTTTGAGGGAAATCTCGTTTCTAGGATTTATGCCTTTTATTTCTTTAAGACCACTACCTTTAAGAGGTTTTTGTAGGGTAAATTTTTTACTTACATCGACAAACCATTGCGTAAGTATCTGTGGCTCGATCGTGCCGCCTCCTCTGCTCGACGTGGCTATCCGGTGTGTGTAGTTCTCGTCCGTCTTCACGAGCAATCCCTTCGCCTTCAGTTTTTCTACGACGAGCGGCCTCGCTTCAGTGATTTTTTTACCCGCAAACTCTCCGGCGATAGGCAGCAATTTCCCGCGCAGATCAATAATCTGTTCCTTGTCAAGCTTGTGCCGTTCTGCAATCTCGAAATCAGTTGCATCGTGCCATGGGGTAATCGTCATCACGCCCGTGCCAAAGGCAGGATCAACTGCTCCGTCTTTAATAATCGTTGCGGTGATGGGACCGTTTATCCATTCAAGCTCTACTTTCTGCCCGTCTTTCCACTTCGCATACCGTCCGTCCTTCGGGTGCATCACTACATACTTATCGCCGAACTTAGTTTCGGGACGCGCGGTGCCGATTTCGAAGGGACCATATTTAAAATAATAGAACGACGCTTTCTCTTCTTTCCATTCGATTTCGTCGTCCGACACAGTCGTTTGTAGTTTCGGGTCCCAATTCACGATCCTGCCGCCGCGGTAAATAAGACCGGCACCATACATACGCTTAAACGCTTCACGCACCGCGCGCGTGCGAGCTTCATCGAGCGTAAATGCCTCACGCGACCAATCGAGCGACGCGCCCATCCGTTTTGTCTGCCGCACGATATGGTCATGGCTTTCTTTTGCAAACTGTTCCACGCGCCGTAAAAATTCTTCGCGTCCCAAATCATGGCGTGACTTTCCTTCTTTCTTATATATCTCTTTCTCCACTTTTTCCTGCGTTGCGATCGCGGCATGGTCAGTGCCCGGAATCCAAAGCGTCTTGTCGCCCTTCATCCGATGGTAACGAATAAGAATGTCCTGAATAGCGAGCATTGCCGCGTGCCCCATGTGCAGGATGCCCGTTACGTTCGGGGGCGGCAGGACCATAGAAAAAACCTTTTGCTTGCCTCGTGATGAAATTTTACGAGGTTTACTCCGTGGCGGAGCTTTACGGGGTTTTTTTGGCGCGCGATCAGGGTTAAAAAACCCTGAATCTTCCCAGGCCTTATAAATCTCTGATTCCTTGCTTGGATCGTATGTCGTGTTCATTGATACCTGTAGTATAAATGAGAAATGCCATAAACGGAATAACCTCTTCAATCATGCGGCCGCATGATTGAAGAGATATTTTGAAGGCTAGACTATGGGTCGTAAACTCCCCTGTTTCGTAACGCCAATAATTTCTATATACGGCAGAAGCTTTAGTCGAAATAGATCGTTTAATAATTCCTTAGGCACTTTTGCCTTGCCAATCCAGACGCTTTCTTGGAGCATACGGAATCCAAGCCGTTTAAGCACTTCGCGAAGCCAGTTTCTTCGAGCACGTTCGCGCTCAGGAATATCAAAAAGAATGATTTTTATTATTTGATCTTTTTCCGGTCGATATGCGACCGCAGAAGGCAACGCATGCGATTTTCGTATTCGAAGTTTTTTTAACCATTCGAGCCCCTTAGGAGAAACTTTAATCAAACGGGAACCATTGCGCACATTTTCCTCAACTAATCCATCTTTCCGAAGACGGTAAAGGAGATTATACACTCTCCGCTCGTCTACTACACTAATATTTTTTTGGCGACGAGTGCGCCGGATATTTTCTTGATTGTATGCAATCCTGGTTCGTGAAGCTCCATACCCAGAAGTAATGACTGCTTCGGCAAAATTTCCAAATTCAATAGCCGAATCAGCTAATTGTTCTAGTATTGAAAGTAATAGGGTTCCTCTCATATGCATCTATCTTACCACTTACTATATAATCTCTTCAATTATGCGGCCGCATGATTGAAGAGATTATTGTGTATCACATATGCGATCAACTTATAAACTCAAATTTGATTGCGCAATTAGGCGATATTTTTTCTTTTGCAATACTCGGATATATGCTGCCGCAGCGATCATTGCGGCGTTGTCCGTGTTGTACTCCATTTCGGGCGCGGCAAACGCAATCCCAAAATTTTCCGCAACTTTTTTGAGTTTTTTTCTAAGCAACTGATTTGCCGCCACGCCGCCGGAGAGCAAAATGGTTTTTGCACCGAATTCCCGGGCCGCGCGCGCAGTTTTATACGCAAGCACGTCGGTCACCGCCCGTTCGAACGATGCCGCGATATCTGTTTTTTCTTTTTGGGTTAACTTTTTACCTGTCGCTTTAACCTTGTCGCGTATGTAGTAGAGCACCGCGGTTTTAACTCCTGAAAAACTGAAGTCGTAATTCTGGTGGTTTCGCATCGGCTGGGGAAAATTAATTGCGTTGCAATCCCCTTTTTTCGCAAGCTTCGCAATCTGCGGCCCGCCCGGATATGGGAGCCCAAGCATGCGAGCTACTTTATCAAATGCCTCCCCCGCCGCATCATCCCGGGTCTCACCCAATTTTTTCCACTTTGTCATCGACTGCATGTAGAGCAGTATGGTATGCCCACCGCTCACAACAAGCGCAACCGCGGGAAATTCAATTTTTCTTTTTTTACTTGTCGCTTGTCGCTTGTCGCTATTTGTAAGCCAGTTGGAATACAGGTGTCCTTCCATATGGTTTGCCCCGAGCAGTTTTACTTGTCGCTTGTCGCTTGTCGCATTCCACTTCTTATAAAGCTCCTTTGCAAACTCGATGCCAGCCCAGAGCGCTGGCTCGAGTCCAGGACCAACAGTCACCGCGATAGCATCGATAGAGCTAGGGTTTGGGGTATAGCCACTAGCCACTAGTTTTGATTTTTGGTTTTTCCTTTTTTGAAAATTGTCCTCCGAAGGAGGATCCGCCCCTGGCGGAGAAATTGGAAATTGGAAATTAAGAATTTGCCTTAGTACTTTCGGCAAATTCTTGAGGTGTTCCCGTTTTGCTAAGTTCGGCACCACGCCGCCAAACGGTATGTGCACCGCGATCTGCGAAGAAATTATATTTTTCAAAACAGTAAATTTTGGCGCGCGAAGACCACCGCTTGCCTCTACAAGAGCAATCGATGTTTCGTCGCAACTCGTTTCGATAGCAAGAAGTATCATGTTCGCAATCTATAATTGCAATGCCTCCTCAAGGAGTTTATTAAAGGCCTCTACTTCGGCTTCGGTGGGAATATTTGCCCCCACCTCTTGAGAAAAACTGCTCTCGGCGTTAATCGCTTTCAAGCGTTTTATATTATCTTCTTTTAGTTGGCGCAGTTTTTCTTTATCGCCGATTTCATGCGCGCGCATAATCTCCTGGATTCTTCTGATTCGTTCTGCTTTTACCTCCGGAGTAATAAGGTGTTTGCCTATCTCCATAGCTCCACTCTTCATGGCAGTCAATTCTTCTACCTCCGTCACTCCGTCTTCTCGATCACGAGAAATCGACGCGGTAGTAAGAACAGGATCAACGCCGCGCTTAAGATCAACCGCAGTTCCATCGTCAGGAAAGTAGATG
>JAGVPS010000029.1 GCA_020052135.1 Minisyncoccota bacterium | reverse complement strand
TTCAGGAGGGCAACATCGGTCTCTCGCGCGCGGTTGATAAGTTTGACTATCGGCGAGGGTTTAAGTTTTCCACGTATGCCACGTGGTGGATTCGGCAGGCAATTACGCGCGCGCTCGCGGACCAATCGCGCACCATTCGCATTCCGGTGCATATGGTTGAAACCATCGCGAAATACACGCAGGCAAAACGCCGGCTTATGCAGGAATTGGGCCGTGATCCCTTGGCGGAAGAAATTGCCGTTGAAATGGCCCTGCCGGTTGAGAAAATTCACCACATCCAGAAAATTTCTCAAGAAGTAATCTCTTTAGAATCTCCCGTAGGGGATGATGATGAGGATTCGCTCCTTACCGAGTTTATCCCTGACGAGAAAAACCTTACACCGTCACAAATTGCTTCACAGGGTTTACTGCGGGAAAAAATTAAGGAGATTCTTGTTGATCTCGCTCCGCGCGAGCAGGAAATTTTGAAAATGCGGTTTGGGCTGGAGGACGGAGTGACGCATACTCTGGAAGAGGTGGGGGAGAAGTTTGGCGTTACACGCGAACGCATCCGGCAAATTGAAGCAAAGGCATTGATGAAAATTCGAGAACATCGGAAAGCGCATATGTTAGAGGGATACTAACCGCCCCGCACTTGTGGGGCGGAATTTCTAATATCCAATTACTAATTTCTTCCGCCGAGGGCGGATCCTCCTTTGGAGGAAAACAGATGAGGATTCCCTAAAATAGAAACCTGTTCTAAAATAAAGGCATGAAAAACATTATTCTTTGTTTGACGGCGGTTTTTTCACTGTATCGCTTTTTATAACCCGCGGTGTTCCTGCGCTCGCGGCAGAGACCTCCGTTTCCGTGCCCTCGAGCGTAATCGGGTCACTCATCGCCGCCATTGAAGGCCTTAAGACACAAATCGTGCTCTTGTCAGAAAAAGCGGTAACGACGACAGCTGATGCGATATTTGATGTTGTGTGGAAGAAAACATTCCACTGGATCACGTTCTTCGAATCATTGGATGGCTATACTAAAGATGGCGCGACACTTGATGCGTATCAGGTACTTCTTGCGACCAAGGCGCAGGCAGGCGCGCGCGCGTACATCCAAAAAAGCGCGGCATGGCAAGGCTTGGCCACATTTAGCGAGCGGAGCTATTTCCGAACGAGCATTACGATGCCGAAGGAAACGACGGCCGCAAAACAATACGTCGCGTATCTTACCGTAGGAAATCCCCTCGGTGCGGGAGCGACGGAGTATTATGGATTCAAGATCAATGACGGCTCGCTCTATGGCGTTGCAAGCTCTCTTGGAGCGGCGACAGAGAAGCAGGTACTCCTTGCCTCAATGACTGATGCAATCTATAACCTCGAGACGCGGTACGTCCCCGGCAAAGATATCCAATTTTTTGTAAATCCGAGCGTCGTTAACCAATCGCCAAAGGGGACATTGCCGGCAGTCACGCTTTCATCGGGAGTAAACACCATGCTCTTTACCGCGAGCATTGAAACGAAGAATGCGGTACAAAAAGCTCTGCAGTTCTCGTACTTCGAGTATTTTCAAAGGAGAAGCATTCTTCAGTAGGATACATTATACTGCAAAAATCATGCAGTCGTCCGAAATCCGCCAAAAATTCCTTACGTTTTTTGAAGCGCGCGGGCACACTATCGTGTCGTCTTCGAGTTTGATTCCGGACGACCCCTCGGTGCTTCTTACAACCGCGGGTATGCAGCAGTTTAAAAAATATTTCACCGGAGAGCTTGATCCCGTGAAGGATTTCGGTTCAAAAAATACTGTTTCAATTCAGAAATCGTTTCGCACCTCGGATATCGATGAGGTGGGAGATGAATCGCATCTCACATTTTTTGAAATGCTCGGGAATTTTAGCTTCGGAGGTTACTGGAAAAAAGAAGCGATTCAGTACGCGTATGACTTCATCACGAAGGAAATGGGTTTGAAAATAGACTACGTAACGATATTCGAGGGCGAATCAAATGTTCCTGCGGATGAAGAATCGGAAAAAATATGGAGAGCACTCGATCCGAATATTGTCATAAAGCGTTTTGGGCGGGCTGATAATTTTTGGGGTCCTACGGGAAATGAAGGTCCCTGTGGTCCAACCACAGAAATTTATGTAAATGGCATCGAAATTTGGAATATTGTTTTCAACCAGTATTACCAGAAGACTGATAAAACGTTAGAGCCCTTGAAAACTCCGGGTATTGATACGGGAATGGGCTTGGAGCGTCTCGCGATGGTTGCGCAAAATCTACCCACTATTTTTGAAACAGATATTTTCTCTTCCCTGGTCGCGCTTTTACCTCAGGAATTTGGCATGCGCACTAAACGGATCGTTGCAGACCATGCACGTGCGATAGTGTTTTTAATTTCTGATGGCGTGCGTCCTTCAAACAAAGAAGCGGGATACATTCTCCGGCGGCTTGTGCGGCGAGTGATCGCGTTGGGGCGCCTCGAGGGCGGCATGCTTCGTTTTCCCGCTGTACTTTCCGCGGTGGTGCGGCTCTATAAGCCTTTCTATCCGGCTTTGAACGAAGAAAATATCCTCTCCGTGTTCGAGGAGGAACGAGGGAAGTTTGAGAAAACTCTTACCGTGGGTATAAAAGAACTTGCTCGCGTGGATACGATTGACGCGAAAGCCGCATTCAAACTTTTTGAAAGCTACGGGCTTCCCTATGAGATTATTAAGGAAGTAGGCGGTGTGCGGGCGGCAACGCTTACCCGTGAGTCATTTGATGAGGAGTTTAAGCGGCATCAAGAAATTTCTCGCGCGGGAAACACTGGCAAATTTGGCGGGCATGGCATCTACCTTAAAACCGGAGAAGTAACCGTAAAAGATGAATCAGAACTTACTAAAGTAACTCGACTGCACACCGCGACTCATCTCATGCATGCGGCGCTCCGCGAAGTTTTAGGCCCTGAAGTTAAACAAAACGGATCAGATATTACCGTGGAGCGCACACGCTTTGACTTTATGTTTCCGCGGAAACTCACGGATGAAGAAATAAAAAAAGTTGAAGCACTAGTGAATGAAGCTGTAAAAAATGATTTGCCAGTAACGTGCGTTGAAATGCCAAAAAGAGAAGCCGAAAAAACCGGCGCACTCTTTTTCTTCAGGGAACGATATCCGGAAAAGGTAAAAGTGTATTATATGGGCAAGACAATGGAAGACGCATTCTCAAAAGAATTCTGCGGAGGGCCGCACGTAACGCATACCGGTGAAGTGGGGGAGTTTAAGATTGTAAAACAAGAATCTGTAGGCGCGAATATGAGGAGAATTCGCGCTGTCATAAATTAAAGCAGCTCCGACGTTCGTTTACGAAGTCGGAGTCCCGACTTCTTTATTTTAAATTAAGAATGGAGCATCGGGATTGGAGCGTGGATGCGGAGGATACGAGCGATTATAGAACCATAAGTTTGATTGTAAGAACTTTTTGTGATATATTTAAAAATATGGCTACGATAACGATTCCTAAAAAAATTGCTCATGGCGAAGAACTCATTGCTATCCCGCGGAAAGAATATGAGGCGCTTCTTGTGCGTCGCAAGCGCGTAACAGAGTTTACTCCGACAGAAGGGCAAAAAACAGCTCTTCGGCGAGCTGAAGATAATTTACGCAAAGGCAAAACCTTGACGTATCATGAGCTTGCCAAAAAACTGGGCTTTAGAAGTTGATCCTCTCGTCTACAAACTTTTAAAAAAAATACCTCGCGCTCACCGCGAGCGAATTCTTGAAGTTATCAAATTGTTTCCATTGGATCCTTATTTCGGGGACATTCAAAAGATGAAGGGAGAAACGCATGTGTGGCGTAGACGTATTGGCAGTTATCGACTTTTTTATAAGCTCATACATGAGAAAAAAGTTATTTTAGTATTTCACCTTGAGCGCAGGACCTCTAAAACATATTAGATTTTGAGGCGGTTTACACCGGAGAAGTAGGGGAGTTCAAAATTGTGAAACAGGAAGCGGTAGGAGCAGGGATGCGGAGAATTCGTGCCATTATCAATTAGGCGACCCGACGCTGAGGAAGGGTTATGCACATATGCTCTACACAAGACGATTTTTTTAATGGTAGTCTAAGGGCATGATTAAAAACATCATAATATCCGTATTAGGGGTGCTGGTAGTTGGCGGTTTAATCATGGTCGGAGTAAATTTAAATACAAATAACGGGTCGGACGAATTGGCTTCGGTGGGCGGTCCATGGGGATGGCCCTTTGGAAGGGCGAAAAAACCACCTGAAGACCCGCCTCCTGTACCAACAAAGACTGGTTGTTCAAATACTGCAAAGGGTAAGTATTGTGGTTGTGTATCAGTCACTGAAAGCGGTTTAGTGAACTTTTCTACTGTGTCTGAAAGCGTGTGTAACCCTCCTACTGGTACAAAAGTGTATTATAACAAGTAGGATACAAGGCATAGCAACGTTGATGGTTTCAGACTTACATATCAATCTCCTTTGTGGGAGGTTGATTTTTTCCTTCCAAAACCTTAGTGAAGCGGGAATTTAATTTTCTATAGCCCAAAACTGAGGAGTTTTATTTTCAGGTTCAGTCAGAATGATTTTATCCCTCGTCGTAGGAGAATTCCTTGGGCGGAATGAGCAGGTAGTTTGTGGGAAGAGTTACATACACAGTCGTACCGCGGTTCAGGGTTGATTCGGCTTTAATGTCGCCGCCGTGGCGCCGCACAATATTTTTTGAGATATAGAGCCCAAGACCCGAGCCCTCCACGGCGATCTTCGTGGCATTTTCGCCCCGGAAGAATTTTTTAAAGACCTTATCAATAGCATCGGATGGAATACCTATTCCTGTGTCTTGTATGGTTATTCGGATATACTGTTTCCCCGGAATTTTCTCTACTTTTACCGACACTTCTCCGTTGGTGATGTTGTATTTAACCGCATTATCAAGGAGGTTTGAAAACGCAAGGCCGAGCTTTGACGGATCCGCAGTAATTTTTATATCTTCCGATGGTTTTTCAAAATAGAGCTTTACCTTGTATTGTTTGGCAATAGGATCTGCCGATGCGAGCTGGTCTTCCAGGAACTGCGTGATAGATATGTTTTGGAATTGGTAGCCAAATTTCCCTTCTTCGATTTTCGCGATATCGAGCAAGTCGTTAACCACCTTAAGGAGGCGCGTTACTGCACTCCATGCGGTGTCTGCGAACTCTTTTTGTTCCAGAGTAAGCGTTTCTTTTGCTAGTCCTTCAAGCGCCCAGGCGGCGCCCGTTAAAGGCGTGCGGAGTTGGTGGGAGGCAACGGTAATAAATTCGCTCTTTGAACGAAGAAGCGTAAGCTCGCGCGTGCGATCTTGTACGAGTTTGATAAATCCCAAGAGGTTTCCGCTTTCATCAAGCAGGCGATTTGTAGTG
>JAGVPS010000069.1 GCA_020052135.1 Minisyncoccota bacterium | reverse complement strand
CGCATGTCGCGTTATTACTGGTCGTTTTACATCACTTCTGTTTGGTAACAAGTTTCATCCTTCTTCACCAAAGGCTTCGGCGGGACTTCGACTTGCTTTTATACTACCTCACTTTGGTAGCAAGTCTCGCAGTAGACTATCTCTGGTCTTCCGGGCTTATAGGATGTCTGAAACTCGTTAGAACAATGGTTCTCTCCGTGGAAATGCTTTGCGGTATTCACATATACGCTTTGTGCTTGGCCATGTGCGCTTTGCGTGCCACCGCAGTGACACTTTGACGGCCACAGCTTTGGTGGATTTACAAATCGGAATCTATCTTTAAATCGGCACTCAACACAACGATGAGGCAAGGGCAATGGTATCCGCCGATAGAACGCGAGCTCCATAGGAATAATGCGGTACGCTTTGCCACAGCTTTCGCATTTGATAATTTCCTTCAAAATCCCATCAGCCACGTCCTTGATGTTGTCCGGTAGATCCTTCGCATCCTTGGTCGTCTGATGCTCACGCACGTCAGGTTCACGCCAGAGGTACCCCTTCGCCTCTGCTTGTTCTTTGGTGAGCGGGAAAAAGTCTTGCGCGATGGTTTCGTTGTAGGCGAATGGAGAAAATTCTGGTGGGAAAAATTCGCCATACCGATATACTCTCCCTTGTGTATCGGTATAGGGCATGTCATTCATATGCTTAATGATTTTATTTCGCCAGGATTCGTACTCTTCCTTCGAGTATTGCTTGTTCAAAATGCAGTATTGTTTTTTCTTTAAGCCCACGCAGCCAAAGAGATTATGAGAAGATCGACAAAATAATGAATATTCAATACCGCTCGATCCTGGCCAACAGCCGTCTGAAAATTTAATGCGCTCCGAACCGTCACCGACTTGGAGACATTCATAGATCTGGGATGAACCTGCTCCCCATGTTATATAATCATAGGAATCAGCCACAGGACCTTCGAGAAACTGGCAATACTTCAGGTTCTCGCCTTCATGAACCATAAAACTTTCGAGAACGTTTTTTGAGTGCTCGATATGCTCTCCCGTACAATTCATATTATTAATCCCCAGAGTAAAGCGCATTGGATGCGTACCCCACAACGCTTCAGCTTTTTCCCTCATTTCGGAAACAACTCTATATGATCCTGATTCAAATTTCTCCATGAATTCGCGGTATGCTTCTTTAGAACTTGGCTTATTGAAGATGTAGTAGCTTTTGTTTCGTAAATTTACACATCCAAAACAATTCTGGCAGCCGATCAGATTCCGGGAAAACCAGACATTGTGACAATCCTCGATATTTACCGATTGAAATACTTGATAGCATTCATCGATCATATATCCTTCGTACGAAAGTTCTGTATGGCGCGCCTGATAGAGATCAAAACTTTCCTTCACGTGGGATCCGCCCACAAGATATGCACTATTTTCTCCGCCGGAGCAATCGAAACATAAATAGCAATTTTTGAGATCGGTTGCATTTGCGGAATAATCCGAATTGACGAGATTAATGATGCCGCGCGAAGGCCAGGGAACTTTATAGAGGAGATCACGAAGTTGAGTAAGAAATGGGACCGTGGGATTAAAATCCTTTCCGTATTCGAGCGGATCCCAATTGTCAGAATTCCAATATGAAATTTCGTAGATGGGGTTTGTGCTCGCGGGAGGAAATGTGGAAAAAATCTGCTGTCCGGTACGGCTATCTTGTCGCCTAAAAAGCAGGTGCTGGTTGCGGCGTAAGAATCTCCGAATCATCCGGCATTCCGGACACCACGTGGGCGGCGGGACCTGCATTTTTTCATAAAACCCAAAATCATCCGGTTCAATAGTAAAACTTTGCTTACAATTTTGGCACTGTCTAGTTTCCATAGTAACGGTTTTTATCCGCCAAAGACGCCTATCTACCAACCAGGCACGGATCCTCCTTTGGAGGATAATGCTGACACTGCCGTGTTTCAGGTCCTATATACGTATAGTATCCCAATTAGAATCCAGATTCAAAGGAAATCGCACATATAAAAAAATTCCCGATGGGGTACATCGGGAAACATGAGCACGCTATGCCCGTATTCCTTTGTTGAAGATGACGCCAATCGGAGGCGCCACCACAAGGACAAAGGACTGGAGACGTTGGTGCTCCAGATCAAGCACCAACACGGCTCCGATGCCATTTTTCGGAATGCCGTTTTTTTCCATCACATCCTGCAACCAGTTCTTTGCAGTTGCGATGTTAGGTGCGGTAATTCCATCATTCTGTTTTTCCCAAACATCAATCCGCGTCTGAAGCGTGATACACTGGCTCGCCCGTCCGTTCGGAAGGCGATTTGGCTGAAATGCCATCCGCTCGAAATCAAACGCGAAGCGCTTTTCATTGGTTGGACACGGTCGCCGAACAACGTCGCACGCCGCGGGATACGATCGGTGGAACTCCAGATTGGAGATGGATTGTCCTCCGCCGAGATCCACGACACGTACCACTCCCCAGTTCGAGAACGGGAAAACATGCGTCCTGCGATTCAACGCACGTTGATGTCTCCCCTCCCATTCTTCATCCAAGAAAACTGAAACGTTGCCATTTGCATCAGGTCCTGCTTCGGCTTCACCCAAACCAAACGGAGTGATGACTCTCGCCATGTGCGTTTGCCCCAAAAGAGAGTTAAGTTGCTATTTTTAGAATATCAAGAAAGATGGAGTAAAGGCAACTTTATAGGACTTCAGCTTGATAGCAGGCTTCATCCTTCTTCGCCAAGAGCTTCGGCGGGACTTCGCCTTGTTTTTATACTACCTCACTTTGGTAACAAGTCTCGCAGTACACGATTTCTGGACGGTCTGGGGCATACGAAGTCTGAAACAACTTTGAACAATGTGCGGGGCCGTGAGGATGCACGCTTATATTTGTATATGTTCTGTTTTCCGATGCCGTACCCGCACATTGGCACGTACGCTCATACAAGCGCGGCGGGTTTATTCTTAAAAAACGCGCTTTAGAACGGCAGGCGGGGCAACGGCTCGGAAGAGGCATGGTAAAACGCCGGAGTAATCCCAGTTCGGACGGAACAATGCGAAACGGGGTTTTGCATCCTTCGCATTCGATGATTTCCTGGAGGATGCTGTCATTCACTTCTCTTATGGTATCGGGCAAGTCTTTCCCTAAAAGCGTAGACTTGTGCGGATTTGGCTTTGGGACGTACCATCCAAATCCGTTCTTTTCCGCCTCTGCTTCGCTCAATGGAAAAAAATTCATCGCGTAACTCTCGTTATATCCAAACGGACTTAGCTCTGGCGGTAAAAACTCTCCGTACGGATATTTTCTACCTATGCTATCTACGTATGGGTTGACTATCATGTCCTGTGTAATCTTCTCTCTCAATTTTTCAAAATCTCCTTCTGAATATTGCTTATTTAAGATGCAATACTGCTTATTTCGGATATTGGCACACCCAAAAATGTGCTTTGAAGAAATGGTAAACAGGGAATATGCCACATCTTGGACATTGGGCCAGCACTGATAAGAAAATTTTACGGTGTCCGCACCCTCTCCTACAATCATCGCTTCATATATTCGCTCCGCATTATTGCCCCAAATAGTGTAGTCATAGGCATCCCGCGTCGGGAGCATAGTCAAAATCTGGCAGTAACGGCTGTCCTCTGCTCCTACCACAAGATGCATATCATGCGCGTTCTTTGACCAGTATGTGTAGTCTCCGGTTACATTCACGCTCTTCGAACCCGACTGCATAAATCGCCGCGGCGTGGTAAGCCAAAATTCCCGAGCGCGTTTTTTATGCGCTTCGAGCGAAATTCGAGAATCGAGCTTCATCTCTTCTAATTTCTTACGATACTCCTCTTTCGAGTAAGGCTGATTGAAAATGTGGTACTGTTTGCCTCGGAGATTGGTACACCCAAAACAGTTGGCGCAACTCCGGCAGTTTTTGGAAAAATATACGTCTACACAATCAACGCAATCCTCGGAAAAGAAAGTTTTGGATGAGCGGTGGCAATCTATGCTTTCGTAACAGAGTTCGGAATAATTCATGATCGAGCAATCCATGCTGTCTTTGTCGCGCATCAATATCTCGGAGTAAAGCACATTCTCGCACTCATCAGCGGTAAAGATGAGATAGCAATTCTTGGCAGTCGCGGCGTGATTTACATATTCGGAATTCACGAGCGTTGGGTAATTGACCTCAAGCGCCATTTGCGGCGTTTTCTCGCTTAATTGTTTGAGCTGTTCCAAAAATGGACGCGACGGATCGTATGCTCTCGCATATTGAGTGCCGTCCCATTTGTCGCTCCACCAACAAGGATTGCAGTACACTACATATTTAGTGTCGGGTGCATACATCGTGACGATACTCTTCCCGCACAGATCACAATTTCTCTTATAGAGCGCCCGCTCGTTCATAAAAGCCAGCCGTCGCTGTAACCTGCACTGCGGGCACCACGTGGGTGCAGGTACCGCCATTTTTTTATAAAAATCAAAATCTTGAGGCTCGATCGTAAAATCTTGTTTGCAGTTCTGGCAAGCTCGTACTGAGCTTGTCGAAGTATTTCTAGTTTCAGAGTTCATGTTTTTTGTTTGAGTTATGCCACACATCATCCTTAAAAACTCCAGTTTTTAAGGATGATGTGTTTATATCACCTCTCTTTGGTAGCAGGATTCACAGTAGACAATCTCCGGCCGATCGGGAGCAAAATTAGTTTTTATTGGCTTTTTGCAATGGTCGCAGGTACGGTCAAAAAGTTTCATAGGCCCACGGCGGCAAATACGATCTCCAAATCGGCAATTCCAACATTTTCGGGGAATCGGAATGAGCATACGGCGATAAAATTCAAGTTCTGAACGAATAAGACGATAGTTTCTCCTACACTGCATGCACGCCAGTATTTCATTAAGAATCGTCTCAGGAGTATCCTCGATACGATCAGCTATACGCTCCCATGTTATTGTTTCTTGTCCCTTCATGGCGGGGATATCCTCCTCCCATCGGAATCCTTCGGCGATTGCCGCTTCCTTCGTAAGAGGCATATTATCCTGACCAATCGTTTCGTTATAACCGAAAAACGCGAGCTCTTTAGGCAAGAATAGTCCGTACATATCTTTGTCTAAAAGTTCTTTTATAATATGCGTGCGAAGTTTTTCGTATTCCTCTTCCGTGTATCGTTTGTTTAAAACAGCATACTTTGCTTTCCGTAATGAGTCGGAGCCAAAACAATATTGGCTTGAGCGTACAAGAAACGAATATGCGACATCGTGCGAAGCTTCAACGCCCCACGATCCGATAACCCGCGAGGATGACGCCCCTACTCCGACATTTTCTAAGAGAAGCTCTGAGTTCCGACAGTGGCCTATCACATCGTAACAATCTTTCGCCCTTTTTACTGAAAAGGCATGCTTTATGTTTTCACAAAATGAAACCTCAAAACAGTTACGGCAATCCTTCGATTCAAAAATGTAATTACCCGTACAATGCTCCACTTTCAAAGTGTTATTCTCCCGCCGAGGAAACTTGAGAGAAAAGGTTCTAAATTCTTTTAGAAATACTTGCATTTTTTCATAACTTCCTATGATTTCTGAAACACGGCGCTTCCATTCCTCCTTAGTGAGCTGTTCATTTAAAAAGCAGTATGATTTGTGACGTACATTTACGCAGCCAAAACAGTTTGTGCATCCCGAACAGTTTATGAGAAACCACGAATCCAAGGAATCTATGACGTTTTCTCCCCACACAATGCCCGTGCTCTTGTGCACGCTGACTCCTTCATATACGCGTTCGATTTCTTCACCATAATAGGAGTCAAAAGTATCCCGCGCCCCCATCAACCCTCGCGAATAGGCACAATTTTCGTTATTCGGGCCACAATTGAAAACTAAGTAGCAATCTTTATTGCCACCAGCAAAATTAGCGTACTCACTATTGATATTGGGACCACTCATGGCACTCGAGTAGGTCGCAAATTTAGGAACGCTATGTACGAGTTCTCCAAGCTGTTCGAAAAATGGACGATTGAAATCGTAATCTTTCCCATAGGAATAAGGGTCCCATGCGTCCGAATTCCAACAATCGTTGCAGTACACCGTGTACGGAGATTGAGGGTTAAACATGGTAACCACTGACTTTTTGCAACGTGCGCATGTACGTTTATAAATTGTTCGCTCATTTCTAAATACCGCTCGCCGTTTGAACCGGCACTCGGGGCACAGGTTTGGCGCGGGCACCTGCATTTTTTCATAAAAACTAAAATCGTCCGGCTCGATGATAAACGAAGTGCTACAGCTTTTGCATTTGCGGGTTTCGACGTTCATATACTATTTATTTCTCGCATTGGAACGCAGCCATTCTGCAATGCGGTCGACGTCGAGCCGCTCAATCGCTATCCTCACTACGAAACGCTCAATGTCGCTATTGGTTGCTCGAAACAAATATTTGTTTATATATAAAAACCTCGCGGCAGTAATGACGCTGGTTCGTTTATTCCCGTCCACAAATACATGATACCGCACTAATGCCTCAAGATATGCAGCGGCCTTTTTAAAGATATCCGGGTATGATTCTTGGCCGCCGAAACTTGCCTTTGGCCGCTCTGAAGCAGAAATCAAAAGACCGACATCCCGAACACCATGTACTCCGCCGGTTTCCTCAATAACGCGCGCATGCATAACTAATATATCCTGCGGCGTAAGATATCGTATTTTATTTTTTGGAGAGTTTTTCAAGCGCAGGACGATACTTCTTTATAAATGCATTCGTCCAATCGAGAAGCTCCGTATCCACGTGAACCGTTGGCTTGATAGTTACCACCCGTTTTGCTTGGTCAACATGAACCGTAATTTTATCCCCAATTTTAATACCGAGCTCCTCCAATGATTTTTTGGGAATCGTCACTGCCGCGGAACTGCCTACTTTTAATACTTTTTGGGTCATGGCTCTATTATAATCTTATTATAATCTGCGTCAAGATGCGCTACGCGAATTCAAATCTGAACTGCACCACTGAGCAAAAATCGAAGCTGCGGCGTAGGTATACTTCAAACAAGTAATATCTACCCTTCTATGTACACACAAT
>JAGVPS010000088.1 GCA_020052135.1 Minisyncoccota bacterium | reverse complement strand
CTATTTCTTCCTTTGTTTTCTCGTAGTGTAGTGCAGCAAGCGAAAAATTATACCCCTCAATCGCCATTTTATACGGGAAAAACTCTCCGTAGACACCTTCGGACTTCATTTTTTCTTTTAGTCGCAGAACTAATGAGCGATACTCTTCTTCAGGATACTGTTTATTAAAAATACAGAACTGCTTATTCCTCAACCCAACGCAACCGAAACAATCCCTGCAGTTTACGCAAAAATCCACATATTCAGAATCTCGAACATCCGTACAATAACTCGTATGTTTCAGGTTATATCCGTAGCTTAACTGTGATGTATTTAATATAAGCTCGCTGTCTAAAATACCCACTGAGTCATAGCAATCTTTATTTTGAGTACCGCGGAAAAAATAGACGCAATTTTCTGCCTTTTCCAAGAAAAACGCGCTGTGACATTCTTTGCATTCGGTAAGATAATTGCCATCAGAATTAGTAATTTTTACGTTATAGTCTACTTTGTGATATGCCTCCTTTTTGACAAGCTCCTGAAATTCCTTTTTTAACCTTCCCGTTTCAGCAAATGAATTAAGGTTATATTCTGCAATTCTTTTAAAATACTCCTCTTTTGTGTACGGTTGATTTAGTATGTGGTATTCCTTGTTTCGCAGATTCCAACACATGAAACAATTACGAACGTTTCGGCAATCGTATAGGAAGGAACTGTCTAAACTATCTCGTACATCGAACGCATATTTGACATTAAAGACTTTAAAGCAATAGATGCAGTCATACGACTGATCGGCATAATAGGAATACACTAGATCAAATGAATCTCTGCAATAAAGGACTCGATACGAATAGGAAACATTTTCACATTCAAGCATGGAACGCGAGAGATAGCAGTTTTTGCAACTCCACACATCATCTGAATACTCACAATTTACGTTCTTTGTCCCGTATTGATGGGGTCGAGGCGTCTTAGCCTGAAGTTCGTACAATTGATCAAAAAAAGGACGCTCCCAATCGATATCTATTGAAGGTGCCTCCCATTTATCTGAATACCATTCACTATTTTTATACACAGGAAACCGAGTATGCGGACCATAAATAGAGATAATATTTTCTCCGGTTAAATCACACGTTCGCTTATGAAATTTTCCGAATGGCCAGAACGCAAGCCTCTGCATGTTTCGACAATCGAAGCATTGTTTTGGCAGGGGCGAATCCATTTTCTTATAAAAATCCACTGCCATAGGTAGCATAGAAAATTTACTCTTGCAGGTGATACATTGTTTTACTTCGGTATTCATACGACTTCCGCCTGATAACATTGTTCGCAATATACGATTTCTTTTCGGTCGGGGGCGTAGGATGTTTCAAATTCGTTGGGACATGCCTTTTCTCCGTGGAAATGGAGCGTGGTATTTCTATGCTGGTTGTTGGTTGTTTGTGGTGAGTTGTTAGTTCCTATACATATACATTGCCGGTGCCAGAGCTTCCGAGGATGCCGGAGGGCGATTTTATTTCGATAGCGGCAATCTGGACAGAGCCGAGGCACCGAATGCACGAACCTCCGATAGAGCTGAAGTTCTGCCGGCACCACGTTGTAATTTTTCTTGCACCTAATACAACAGAGTACTTCATTCACCATGGAATCCGGGATGTCTTTGATGTCGTCAGGAATATTCTCCGGCTGAATCGTTTCCTTACCAAAGGTGCCCGGAACCAAATCTTCCCATTTCAAACCCATACGTACCGCTTCGTCCTTGTTGAGCGGTGCATAAATACTTCCCTGTGTTTCATTATACCCAAACGGAGAAAGGGCGGACGGAAAAAATTCTCCCTATTCGCCAGTTGTTTTCATGTGTTCAATAATCTTCTTCTTCAATTCGATAAATGTTTCCACGTCGTATTGCTTGTTCAGAATCGCATATTTCCCCTGCTTTATGCTCACGCATCCAAAAAGATTTTCACTATTATGACAGGAGTCGCAATATTCAAGATGCGAATTGTCGTAGCTTAAGTGGCTAAATTTCACGTCATAACAGTGGATAAGCGCATGCGACTCGTAAATGAGTTCGCACCGGAAACCAAAATGATATGCGTCCATGGAGCTTTTAACGTCTGGACATACAATAGTATATTTCGAATCTTCAAGATCAGACGCATCAAACACGTGTTTGCCGTTTTTCGAATTCACGATTACGTTCCCTAAAACGTTGACTGATTTCTCTATAAGCGCGAACTGATGCAATGCTTTTGTTTGTATAAGATCGAGATATTGATTATATAACTTCTCTCGCTCCGCATACGAACCAAGCCGGAATTCTTTTACCTTTTTTTCATATTCTTCTTTAGAGTACGCCTGGTTTAAAAAATAGTACTGTTTATTGCGGAGATTTGATGAAAGAAAACACTTGGAAGACCCTCGGCAATCGTAGCAATAAAAACAATCAGAGCAATCTCGTAATAAATAGCCATACTGACAGTTATAGCACTTCGTTGCATCCACACACTCGTAGAGGAGATCATTACCATTGTGAGTCCGATACACCTCCATCGTATCCCGCGCTCCGCCGTACACATTCGTCGCATAGAGCACGTTTTCAGAATCGAAAACGCCAAAGCCCATAAAGCAATCTTTATTGTTATTGGAATGGTTCGTATAATCCGAACGCACGCTGTTTTTCGTGAGCAATGCAATACGAGGGGTTTGAAGCTGTAACTCCTTAAACTGCTCGAAAAACGGCCGAGTAAAATCAAAATCCCTGCCAAATTCTTTAGCGTCCCATCCGTCTCCCCACCAGCAGGGCGGGCAATAGACTTCATAGGGCTTATTTTGCGAATAAATAGTTACCGTACTTTTCCCACACAAATCACATTTCCGGCGGTACAAGGTGCGTTCATTGCGCCACGCATACCTGCGTTGCTGGCGGCAATCGGGGCAATGGGTCGGCGGAGGAACAGAAATCTTCGTATAAAACTGCTGATCGTCATCAGTAATTTCAAACGAGGTTTTGCAATTCTGACATGTTCTATACATATTTTTTTACTTGCCCGTCCGTAGCTTTATGCGAAGGCGGGTAAAAATCGAAATCTTGAGCGTCTACAATAAATGATGCTCTGCAATTTTGACATTGTTTAGTTTCTTGTCGCATGTCGCGTTATTACTGGTCGTTTTACATCACTTCT
>JAGVPS010000104.1 GCA_020052135.1 Minisyncoccota bacterium | reverse complement strand
TGAGCGCGAGCAAACATTGAATCAAATACTGGTGGAGATGGACGGCTTTGATCGAGATACTAAAGTTATCGTGATTGCCGCGACGAACCGGCCTGACGTATTAGATTCTGCCCTCCTCCGGCCCGGACGGTTCGACCGGAGAGTGGTGCTTGATTTGCCGGACATGAAGGACCGCGCTGAAATTTTGAAAATCCACGCGAAGGGAAAGCCACTAGATGCGGCCGTAAGTCTTGATAAACTCTCAGTGCGCACGCCAGGATTTTCAGGCGCGGACTTAGCGAACCTCGTGAATGAAGCGGCTATTCTCGCGGCCCGATCAAATCGAAAAACGATCCTGCAAGATGATTTGTATTCTTCGGTTGAAAAAGTTCTTTTGGGGCCTGAGCGCCGTAGCCGTGTTGTTTCGGATAAAGAACGCAAAATCACCGCCTACCACGAAGCAGGACACGCGCTCATTACGGCATCCTTAAAAGACGCTGATCCGGTACATAAGGTTTCGATTGTGAGCCGTGGCCGCGCTGGAGGCTACACATTAAAGCTCCCCTCCGAAGACATGCGGCTTCGCACCAAATCCCAATTTCTTGCCGATCTTGCAATCATGATGGGCGGCTATACCGCGGAACAAGCCATATTTGGCGATATCTCAACTGGCGCATCAAACGATCTTAAGGAAGCTTCTGAGCTTTCGCGCCGTCTTGTTACTAAGTTCGGCATGAGCGAACTTGGACCCATCACCTTTGGCGATGCCGATGAGACAGTCTTCTTGGGCAGAGAAATCTCAGCAGGGAAAAATTACTCAGAGGAAATCGCGGGAAAAATTGATAAAGAGGTGCAGCGCTTTATTGCGATAGCAGAGGCAACCGCAAAGAAGATTCTTGAAACTAGAAAGAAAGTATTAGATGCAATCGCTGAAGCGCTTCTTGCAAAAGAAACGCTTGAGCAGGAAGAGTTTTATAGCATCTTGAAGCCGTTTAATCTGAAACCGCTCCCGATTCGCTAGAAAGCGATACGGAACATCAAAAAACCCTGGATTTCCAGGTTTTTTTGTTTCACGACAAACAATTCGAACCAACTGTAAAACATTTAAAATGTTTCACACTCATATAAGTGCGCCCGCTTGGATTCGAACCAAGGACCCCGGAGGTATAAGCTCCGTGCTCTAACCAGCTGAGCTACGGGCGCATATCTCAAATTACAATACTCGAAAAAAGACATGTTGGAAAGATATGGCTATGGACTATGTGAGTAGTAGTTAATACAATAGAGAAAGTTTAGAAAGCGCGCTTAGCTCCCACCGTCGCTCTCGTTATACTCGAGCTATGGCGGGCAAGCAGTGATAGAGCGACTCGTTTATTCCCGATTTGTCTAAGAGCGTAGCGATTAGCTACAAATCGCAATCCCGCTTAAAGTGGGCGGTTAGCTCAGCGGCAGAGCACTTCGTTTACACCGAAGGGGTCGCAGGTTCAAATCCTGCACCGCCCACTTTGTGCGGGACACCGAGTAGGTCCGGGGTTCCCTGCCCGTCCGAATCCGCTAACGGCGGAGTAGGCGGGGATCCCCTCAGCGCGCACCATGTATCAAAAATCGGAAAATAATCTGATTTTCTTTTTTATTGATTCACGAATGTTTGGATTTCTATAAATAATCCGGCAATTCGGCAATTGCCGCATTATTCATGCATTGCCGGATTAAAAGTTATTCCTTTTAATAAGTGTGAAACATTTAAAATGTTTCACACTCCTATTTATATTGTTTCACGTGAAACAATCTACATTAAATTTCATATACAATGTTTCACGTGAAACATTTGTTTGAAAAATGACACATATTTTTTCACGATAAGCGCCTACGTGAAAATACTCAATGATTCTGAAGTGTCATATTTCCCTAACTTATATGATCTATGAATTGATTTAAAACCTTCTGATACGTCTGGATTTTTACCCATCTCTTCGATCCACTCAATAAATTGCCTTGCTTTGTTGCCCTTTAGTTTATTATAGAAAAAAGGAACTATAATTCTACTGATTTGCTCATAGTCTCTTATCGCGAGCATTGCAGTTAGTCCTCAATTATAACCATCACCTATCGATGGTTTTCTAATGTAAATTTTATTTCTTAAACCAAGCGAATTTTTAACCATTTCTATCAGGTCCATATCTCTAATATGCATAATTATCACGAACGCAGGAATTCTAACTTTCCTACCGGTGCTCTTCCGATATGCACCTGTATGAAAAGTAAAACATCCCTCACCTTCAACTAAGCCTCTAATATATTCGTATGAAAGTTTACCGCTCATATTTTTTAGATGTTTCACGTGAAACATCGACTATATAATGTTGTTAAACCGGTAAACATATATTATCATATAACTCATGGATAGAATGTCCACAGGAAAATTAGGAGAAGATCTGGCTACTGATTACTTAGAAAGGAAAGGTTTTAGAATAATCGAAAGAAATTATAGAGAGAAGTGGGGAGAGATCGATATTGTTACAAAATCTCCTCACGGAAAACTTATCTTTATTGAAGTTAAAACTATTCAATATCAGACTGATGAATTTGATAATGCCTCCCTTTCTTTAATCTCTCCTGAAGAAAATCTCACAAAAGCGAAGCTGGAAAAGCTCCAAAGAACCGCTTCCTTGTATGTCGGCGTGCATCCAGAGTTGATTAATGATAAAAAGGGTTGGCAAATTG
>JAGVPS010000105.1 GCA_020052135.1 Minisyncoccota bacterium | reverse complement strand
GTTTTGCTAATCTCGTTCGAGATTTCGCCAGAAAAACCCAGTTTTTAATCGTCACGCATAACCGCGCGAGCATGGAAGCGGCCGATATTCTCTATGGAGTTACCATGGGAGATGACGGCACTTCTCAGGTGCTGTCGCTAAAACTTGAGTCATAAAAAATAGGGGATAGGGTTTGGGGCTTGGTTTAGGGAATTCTTGCAATTTATATTCCAATCCTATACCCTATACCCTAACCCCTAAAACCATGTTAGCCATTAAATTACAACGCATTGGCAAGAAGCATCAACCGTCGTATCGGCTTATTGTTCAGGAAAAGCGCACAAAACTCGGCGGTCCGTCCGCGGAGGATTTGGGTTGGTGGAATCCTTTACTTGATAAGTATGAATTTAATAAAGAGCGGGTGGCGCACTGGATGAAAATCGGCGCCCAACCAACGGATACGGTATGGAATCTCCTCATTACCGCAGGGGTGATAACCGGCAAGAAGCGTGCGGTGCACAGTACCAGAAAGAAAGCGGGAACCGAAGCAGTTCCTAAAGGAGCGGGTGAAGCGAAGGCTACAGAAGCTCAGAATGCGTAACGTTTAGCGCGGCTCATGTGTTATTTATTGAAAGGTCGAGGTAAATCTTTCATGCACCCCAGATGAATAAGATTGCTGATCAAGAATTTCTAGAATTTCTCGTAAAGGCCATTGTTGACCATCCGGACGATGTAAAGATTGAACGAAAAGTTGATGAGATGGGAGTGCTCCTTTCTCTGCATGTGCACGCAGAAGATATGGGACAGGTGGTTGGCCGCCAGGGCGCGACCGCAAAATCCATCCGCTCACTTCTTCGTATTGTAGGCATTAAGCATGACGCGCGAGTGAATTTAAAGATTGAGGAACCCGAAGGATCTACGCGCGGTCAACGACCTCCCACGGAAATTCCGGAAGCAACTGCGTAATATAAGTATTTATGGTGTACCTAAAAACCGCCCCTTGTCGGGCGGTTTTGGGTTTTTTACCGGTTATTGACAATGTATGGCTTTTTAAATAATAATGATCGTCCATGGTCGGTAGATTGCGCTATGCAGTTTGCTTAGGCAAAACGAATGCTCTTCGAAAAAAAGCGGAGAAGGCTCCAAGCCCGCGTTAGTCTTCCTGTCCCGAAGACGGCAATGCCGGTGAGTAGCCTTCGTCAGAGTTTACGCAAAGCGCTGGAGATGTACGTGGTACTGCGATTTGTTACGCAGACATGGCATAGAATGACCCGCATCACACGCAAGCTAGTGCTTTGCGAGAGCTTGTAGCTGAAATATGCTGCCATCAAGGAGCTTGTACGATCGGGCACTGTGGAGCGATCCCAGGCATCGATACGACTAATCATTGATGCTCGATGAACAAGCGTAGGCGCACTACCCCAGTGCGCTCATGTGCGCGTCAAAGCTCTTAACAACTCCCTTGGCCTTGTGGGAGAAACAAAACAAGGTACCTGGTGTCTGGTGGGGTTCACCGCTCCCCATCGGATACCCATGATCTCCTTTAGCCACGGCGAGGAGACGCTCCGCCCGGACACGCAAGTGCTCTGGGCGAATTCTTTTCATGGGGTTGGTTTAACGGAATCAGAAATCAAGGTATACTAGTCTTTGCCGTACATCCCTAAATAATGGGTAGGTAGGTGCAGCTGCCGAGCCCAAAAGCCGTAACGGCTTTACACTACTCGTGATCGCGCTTCCAACGCTGATCCGAGCAGTGATTTACGAAGTTTCCGACTTCGTTTGCGTGGCATATCTGAAGTAAAGCTTCTTCTGGTAGCGCGTGACAGCCGGGTTTCACAACCTCGGAAAACGGATGGTTTGAAGATAGGTTACCCTGCGTGGGATATGTATAGTGAAAAGGTGCCACCTTCACCTATTTCACTGCGTTCCGCAGCGTATCTTCATGTAATAGCACGGACAATAGCACAGAACGTGTCTTTGGCTCGCAACCCCTCTAGCCAGCATGTTTCCGTCCCTGCTTAGACTGCACCTTTTTATTTCCTTGAGCGTAGCGACACTCGTTGTTTCGTCCCCGGAAGCCATGTGCTTTCCGGGGCGTTTTTTATTTGAAATACATCGCAACTCGAGGTCTTTATGTTTTTATAAAGCTTTATACATACTACATTCTACTTTATACTCAGTATCATGCGTTTCGATATTATTACAATCTTTCCCCACATTTTCGACTCCTATTTTAGCGAGTCTATTTTGAAACGCGCGCAAACAAACAAACTAATAACGATCACAGCTCATGATTTACGAAAATTTACGACTGACAAACACCATAAGACGGACGACGCGCCGTATGGCGGGGGAGCGGGGATGGTCATAAAAATTGAACCTGTGTGCCGAATAGTTCAATTTTTAAAATCAAAATGTAAAAAGCAAAATGGAAAATGCCGGAATCGGGTGATTTTGTTTTCGACACGGGGAAAAAAGTTTGATGCGAAAACCGCAAAGCGATTATCAACGTATAATCAATTAATTTTAATTTGCGGTCGGTATGAAGGTGTCGATGAGCGTGTAGCCCAATATGTGGCTGATGAGGAAATTTCGATTGGTGACTACGTGCTTTCGGGCGGGGAGATACCCGCGATGGTTCTTGTTGATGCCGTGTCACGGCAGATTCCCGGCGTGCTCGGCAAATATGAATCGCTTGAAGAGATAAAAGGGAGCTATCCGGTCTATACGAAACCGGAAATCTTTCAACCAACGACTGATAACTCACAATTTAAAACAAGAAAGAAGAAAAATAGTCATAAGTTATCAGTTGCAAGTCGTAAGTTGGATGTATGGCGTGTTCCCAAGGTGCTCCTCGGAGGCAATCACCAAAAGATCGAAGACTGGAGAAGAGGCCATTCGTAGGTTTATTGACTGAAAGCCGTAGTAGACGGTATTCTTTATTTAGATCTGATCATCGTGTGGTGATCGAAAACCCGTCAGACTGGAGGATCTCATGACGTCTCAAGATCGCAAAGGACCGCCACCGAAGAAGGATGGAGTGACCGCCAAGAAGATGGATAGGCCTTCCAGTGGGGGTGCTTCGCGGAAGCCCGCGGAGCCGGCTCCTGCTCCTCCGACTTTTCGGCACTATCAGGAAGACGCGGCGCGTCCCTCTCTCTGACCTCGCGACCGTGCTTCATGGTTCTCGCTCGTAAGAGTCGCATTCGTTGCGTTCTTGCGGGCTTTTTTATATGCGCAACATAAGAAAATCCCGGTCGTTTCAAGCTGGGAATGCCACCGCATCCTGCGGGGTTTCGCCTACCACTTTTACTATGTGATGGCGTGAAAAGCGCATATAACCCTGAGCGATTTATAGTGAGCTTAGTCGAACTAAGTCGAAGGGTATTCTAACGCTCTTGACTAATTTTTTGCTTCGGCTATACTGCTTTTACATCCGTAGACAGGTGGCAGTCGCTTGTGCGACAGAAGTCCATCCGAGGAAAATGATTTTCCCTATTGTCTGCGGCATACAATGCCGTTTTTTAATTTCTGTGGTTGCCACAGAAATTACCCCGCAAAATGCGCGGGTTACATATTGAATACCCACGCCGATGGCGGGGTGCTCAATTTTATAAACTCACTTCGTTTCGTATAAAATTGGCATGAAGACCAAAGTACAAAAATCAGCAGAAATAAAAGAAGCGAGTGAATTGCTCGGCAAATACGAAAATCTGATATTTACCGACTTCACCGGTGTTTCGTTTGAGTTTCTGAAAAAGCTGAAGAAAGAACTTCAAAAAAGCGGAGCGATGTTTAAGGTCATAAAAAAGCGACTCCTCAAAGTGGCGATGAAGGAAAAGGGGATTGAATTTGATCCCGTGCAATTTGAGGCGCAGGTAGGCACTATCTTTGTTCCGAAAACACTTTCTGAATCAGCCGCAGTTATCTACAAGTTTGCAAAAGAAGTTGCGAAAGAAAAGAAGGAATTTAAGATATTAGGAGCATTTGAAATTTTAGGAGCGAAGTTTTTAAGCGCGGAGGAATTCACGGTCATTGCGAAGCTCCCGTCTCGCGAAGTGCTTTTGGGTATGGTACTTGGCGCTATGACGGGGCCGCTCCGGGCGTTCATGTACCTCTTGCAAGAGTTGGCTAAACGGACTCCCACTGCGGTAGCTACTGGCGCGGGAGATGGAACAAAAATGGTCGAACAAATATAACAAATGTAAAATGAAAATCTCATCCGTTCGACCTTGCTCAGGATGACCCTGAACAAAGTTGAATGGGTCAAAATGAAAAATGACAGTTTAAAATTATAAAATTTTACATTGCCACTTTGATTTTTACATTTTAATTTTTAATTTATATGTCTACACAAGATGATATTATCTCAAAAGTAGAAACCTTGACGGTTGCGGAGCTCGCGGAAC
>JAGVPS010000039.1 GCA_020052135.1 Minisyncoccota bacterium | reverse complement strand
TTCGTATCTAATTTCTTGGCTCCGCGGGTAGGATTCGAACCTACGACCCGCCGGTTACACGGATCCTACTATTACTAATAGGGGTGGACTATATCATCCCCGCACTTCTCTAAAACTGGAGAAGAAGTATGCGGGGCGAGGGGCTTCGCCTACATCAGAAATTCTGATCGGCTACTCCCGTTAGGGATAGTCTCTACACCTTCTCCGACGTAAGGTCGGAGCTTGGCTCGGTATTACCCCGACTAGGCGGGGCTTCACCGAATTCACCTCGTTTTTCGACCTAAGTTTCCTTAGGAAGCTGCGTTATGCCTGCGTGTATTTCTCGATGGCAATTTGCACATACTAATACGCATTTCTCAATTTCTTTCTTGATTTTCTCCCAAGAGCGCGTAAGTCCTCGGACAGATAATCCAAAATCCTTTAACTTCGCATTCTTATGGTGAAAATCTAGTGCGCCTGAGTAGCGTTTATAGCCACAGATCATACACTTTCCGCCTTTGGATTCACGAGCCATCTCACGGAGTTTTCTTCGTCTTTTCTTAACGGCTTCTCGCAAATACACGGCTCTATCAGCATAGGTTCTTTTATCTGGCATACACGATTGAGTATACCAAACCGGGGAACCTTTTCACAGCCGGCCGCTCTACCACTGAGCTACCGCGGAATATGTTTGCGGATAAACTCTCTACCACGAAAACTTTTTAGTTGTTTTTCTCTGACAAGGGCCTCCTGACGTGTTAAGACATCTTCTTTATAGATGACGATCCAGGTGCCGGAGAAATGTGAGGTATAGCCGCCAAGCGCATGATCGTTATGCATCTTCAAACGTTCTTCTAAATTTTGTGTTTGACCGATGTATATCTTTTCACGCTCTTGGTTATAGACCGCATATACCGCAAACATAAGGTGAAGTATAAACGACCCGCTCTACCTCCGCCAGCTGGCGGAGAGCTACCGCGGAATATGTTTTCTGCGATGATCGATCAGCCGGCAGTTTCCGACCCACTCATACCATCGCGGAATATATGTTTCAAAGAACTTCTCTAGTATAAGGCTTCAATTGGATGAAGCAAGTGCAATTGCTTATATATCCAAATATCCCATGCTATTATGAGTATCTAGAGATCATTCTATCGTGGTTTAAACACTAGAAGAATTCTGAAGGTTGTCTAGCACTACGCCCTATGAAACAGACATCATTTACGCCATTTACCATCATTCTCCTTACTTTGCTTATTCTTTCGCTTTTGGTTTCTTTGGGGCTCGTGCTCTATCGCTACCGGAGCACGACTGTCCTGCTTGAATACGCGCGCCAACAAATCTCTGCCCAAGCGCTTACCATTCGAACGCTCGAACAAGACCTCCTGCAAGCAAAGGAAAATATCAACGCGCTCATGGGCGCGCTCACCGAGGAACAACACCGCATGTTTGTGTTTGATGAGCAGATTAAGGCAATCACCGGCGTAGTTGGCACACTTGATAAGCTTTCAAAAACCGACCCTGAACTCCTCAAAAAATATTCGAAGGTGTATTTTTTAAATGAAAACTACGCGCCCGCTACACTTGCCGCGCTTGATGCCGCCTATCTCTATCCCGAAGACACGCCAGAATACATCCACTCCCAAGCTTTGCCTTTCTTGCGTGATCTTTTGCAATCAGCTCATGGAAACGGCGTAGAGCTTCGCATTATTTCCGCGTACAGATCGTTTGACGAACAGATATCAATAAAATCAGGGTACAAATTCATCTACGGAGCCGGAACCGCAAATCAGTTTTCCGCAGACCAAGGATACTCCGAGCATCAACTCGGGACTACGATTGATTTTACGACGCCTGAAACGGGGACCTTGTCCTCAGGATTCAAAAAAACTCCCGCATACACGTGGCTCCTCGACCATGCGCATGAATATGGCTTTGTACTCTCCTACCCCGAGAAAAATACGTACTACACTTTCGAGCCCTGGCATTGGCGCTTTGTGGGCGTTGCGCTTGCTATAGAACTTCATGCAAAAAACATACACTTTTATGATATGGATCAGCGGGACATAGACGCATACCTTATCAGTATTTTTGATCCGAATAAAAACTAAACTCTCCGACGTTGAACATCTTCCTACCTGAGTCCTTTTAAACTATTGACACGAAAAAGGTTCTTGTGTAACATTTACCATATGTCGAATATCCCCCAGGCAAAACTCCATACGTATTTCTGGTATAGCTTTATCTCCCTTCGCCCGGGCTTATTCATTTCGTAATCATTTTTCTTTAAGATTTACGAAAACCAGCCCGGAAGGGCTGGTTTTTTGATTATGTCCCTAGATTAGATAACCAATTATATGAAAAAAACTATATTCGACTTCAACCTAAAAAATAAAAGGGTTCTTTCTATCTCAGCGCACCCGGATGATGAGGTTGGCGGCGCAGGAGGGTTCTTGTTGCAGGCACAAAAACAAGGCGCAAAAATACACCTTGTGCTTGCCATTGATCCAGGAGAAGAACGCCGTGAACATTCATTCGAGGAAGAGCGTCAAAAACGGCTCAAAGAATTCGAGAAAGTGGGCACCATCTTGCATGCACAGACAACGTATCTCGGATTTCCCCGGTATGTGTTCCCGAGCGTAGATCGCATACGCCCCCTCATTAAAGTCATGAGGAAGTTCAGGCCCGATATTGTTCTTACATTATCCGATGAAGAGCGCCATATCGATCACCGTGCCGTAGCCACGCTTACCAAAAAAGCCATATGGCACTCGGGAAGAAATATTTTTCCCGAATACGGAAAACCATTCCGTACTCAACTGCTCCTTCAGTACGAAGCTGATAATCCCATGCAAGACATAACCTTTCTTCGCGATATAAGCGACGTAGCAGAAAAAAAACGGGCGCTCATCACGCTATACGCTTCACAGATGCAACGTAAAGATCTTGCAGAAGCCTCACTCAGTCTTAATCGTTTTCGAGGCCTTATGTTCAAGTCAGGAACCTACTCCGAAAGTTTCAAAGCAAACTCATTCTTCTATGGATAGAAATCGTGAAAATTTCATATCGCTCATTTTGCCAGTCTTTAATGAGGAGCTGACCCTAGTAAGAGTCATATCTGAAGTGCGAAAGACTAAAGTGGACGAAATTCTTGTGATAAATGACGGTTCAACGGATCGATCATTTGAGATTGCTAAACGAGCTACTTCAGAAGATGCAAGAATCCGCATAGTTTCGCATGCCGTAAACCAAGGCCTAGGAGCTGCACGGCGCACAGGCCTTCTTGCGGCGCGCGGGAATATTATAGCCTATCTCGATACCGATATTCAGAATCCTCGTCCTCAGATGATAGACACATTACTCGCACCGCTCCTAGATCATAGAGCTGATTTCGCAATCTCGTCTTTTGAGAATGAAGGGCGGGTTACTGAGCTCACGGTAAAGCCACTGCTCTACACATGCTTTCCCGCTCTTGCTGAATTCAATCAGCCGATCTCGGGACAGTTTGCGGCGCGGCGCGCATTTTTATTTCCCGATCAAATGGACGAGGGCAAAACTTCAATAGGAATTCTTATAGATGCATACCTGGCGGGAGCACGCATCATAGAAGTTGATATAGGGACTCTCATACATAGCAAACGTGAGATCGGGATAAAAAAGATGCAGGCGCGAGAAGAGTGCAGGGCATGCATCAAAAGATTTGTTGCGACTCTGGCAGTTCCTTTAAAAAACAAAGGGAGTCCCAGAGAAAGTACCTTGTACAACTGAATATTTTTCCAAGGAGAACAGATGAATACGCCGCGCTCGTATGCGGGTGGTGGTCAAACGCCGCTGGTACGTTGCTTGCTCCGCGCCGCAGTGATGCGCGCACGGATGGTGGGCTCAGTTGAGATACAGCTGAACGACACGGATAGCGCAGGGGTCTTCCGAGACGAGGGAGGCGCTACGGAGATTGTTGCGCCCTGCTTTTGGAGAGGGTGGTTTCCGCTCGAATGGGAGTACCCGTTCCAAGGCACCCATGAAAGACGGCGGGTACTCCGCGTTCACTCGCAGGAACCTATCGTCATCAGGGACCTCTCGCTCCAGGATGCACAATTCGCAGACTTGATCTTGCGGGAAACCAAGAGAGAGATTGAATGGGCTCGCTCCTGCGCCAAGGCCGAATGGGTGAGAATGGCTCTTGGTGAACGGCTTTTTGCCGTAGAGGCGCGTGCGGATGTGCTACTTGCTGAAGCAGAACGGTTGGCTCAAGGCGGTAGCACGCTGAATGAGTTCTGGATGGCGCTCGGACTAAAGATGCTCGGAACTTTCCTCGAAGGAGTGCGAGTGGTTTCCTTTGCGGATGAATTCTGGCGTCTTTCTGATGAAACTGCCGATCTCCCGCAGTTCTCTCTCTTGAACCGTTTTCTTGCGGACCCACAAACCCTTATGGGGTTCTTTCTGAAAGCCAAGGGCATATTCGCGTCTACGGCAAAGAGTCGTCTGCCGTTCTTTGTCGTTCATGATCAAGACGGGAGGCGCGTGCGGACGAATCTCGAAGTACCGAGAGAAGTGAGTAACGTGGCGTCTCTGGCACAGAGCCTCAAGTTGCAGGGAGGAAATGTGAGTGTGGTGCCCACGGTGCTTCCACTCTTCGTTCAGCTCCGAGCGCTCAGCTGTGTGTACTTCACCGATCCGCCTTATCTTGCTCCGGCAAATCGGCTTGCGGACATGCTCCAGATTCCCCAGCATCCGACCTACGCGATCCATTTCGACCTTGCTAAGGCGTGCGGTCACGTACTCTGGAGAGCTCTACTTCGTGACGGTCGTGGTCGAATGTCGGGAGTCAACCAGGAGAATCGCGGCCGCATGGAGCACCAACTACAAGGAAAGCCGACGCTCACGTTCCTCTACGTGCTCGGTGGCGAAGAACTCCTCGGGAGCCTGATAGCTACCGCGCAGATCAGAGAAACCGACGCTATCGGTTCTCCTTGATTTGCAAAGTCCACAAAGCTTGTCGCACTACGCGACAAGCTTTTTTCTTTCTGAAGTTCAATTACGAAAAGCAAAAATTTTTGACTAATGCAAAAAAATCTTTTAGTATTTACCTACCGTGTCCGCACGGGCTTATTGTTTTAGATATTAAAATGGCACAGAAACAATACAACCATGGCGACGTGATACTCCGTTTTTCGGACGTGTCCTTTGGCTATACGGAAAAAACGAAGTTGCTCGATGAAGTGAACTTTAGCATGCGCGAGCGGGCAAAGGTAACCTTAATGGGTCAGAACGGCGCCGGCAAAAGCACCATATTCAACCTCATCTTGGGAACGGTCACCCCCGAGGAGGGTGCCGTGAACATTCGGAGCGGGGCTTCTATTGCCATCGCCTCGCAAGCGATCAAAAAAGATGAGCTTCCTAAAACAGTTAAGGAATATTTTGAGGGAGCATTTGATAAAAAAGTGTATGATATCGACCCGAAAATGGCGAAGGTTCTTGACGCGGTGAACCTCGATGTCGCAACCTCGCGGAAAGTCGGTGAACTTTCGGGCGGGCAACAGGCACGACTACTCCTCGCATTCGCGCTTATCCAAAATCCCGACATCCTTCTCCTTGACGAGCCAACCAACAACCTCGACAAAGCTGGCATCGAACACCTCACTAAATTTCTTATCGAATATTCAAAAACGGTCATCGT
>JAGVPS010000111.1 GCA_020052135.1 Minisyncoccota bacterium | reverse complement strand
TTTTTATTCCTTCAATATACCCCATAATTTTATAAAAGAGGTTTGTGTCTGATATTGAGATTTGTATGACTCCATATTCCAATCTATTAAACGGCCTTTTTCCTTCACTCGACTTACTTATTCCATAATAAGTTTTTTTAAAGTTCTCCTTAAGAATACTGGTCTCGTTTCTCCAAAAATCTAATAAGTGCTTTTCACTCTGATGTTCAAATATTCGAATACTGGCTTTTATTCTTTTCTCAGGAACTCTGCAAATCTCACGAATGAATCTTAAAAAACATTTGATCAGAAACGGATCTGAATTTGTGATAGAGACCGGATGGCTTGTTACCTCTCGTCCACGTACCCGCTTCACCCGTTTATAACCTTCTGCCCAATATAGTGCTACTCCCAACATTAGAAGATCTTGATCCTTAAGTTCGGTTACTTCTTTTGAAGCAGTTTTACGAATCTCACCAACCCTTTTGATAGCAAGAAAGGTCTGTTTTTTATTCCTTTCGATGAGAGCTTCTAACGATTTCTTATTGGCTCGCTTATTAATCTCCTCTCTTACATCATGAGGCAGCTCAACTTTGGATAGCCATGCAGATAATGTGGATTTGGGTACCTTTAAAACCTTGTGAATCTCTCCGTAGCTCTTGCCAGAAAGACGCATCTTAAGCGCAATTTCTCGATCCTTCCTCATACTTAGGCATTTCTAATAGATTAGAACTCTATAGACTACAACTATAACTATATACCATATATACAGCTCATCCAAAACCCCTTATCCACATCTTATTAAGGTTTCGCTTTCTGTTGCCAAGGAGTAGAATTAAGAAGCTAAAAAGTCCTCCACATTTTTACCTTTAATTAACTTCTATGGCTTCAAAAAAGAAGGTTGCTTCATCATCTAAAACGTCGATGGCACACATCGACATAAATGATCGCGCAGTGAACGAAAGTTTTTCTGAAAATGCATTGAAGATGATGAGGAAGCGATATCTGCAGATGAAGCCGGACGGCAAACAGGAGACGCCTGCAGAACTTTTTCGCCGCATCGCGCTCTCGCTCGCGCACGTGGAGAAAAAATATGGCACTCCGGAGGCAAAAATCAGAAAAATTTCTGATGATTTCTACTCTATCATGTCCCGTAAGGAGTATACGCCCGCCGGACGAACCGTCACGAATGCGGGAAGCAACACGCGCGTGGTTGCAAACTGCATTGTACTGCCCGTCATGGACTCCATGGAGGGAATTTTCCAAACGCTGAAGGACGCGGCGCTCTTACAGCAAGCGGGTTCGGGTCTGGGTTTTGACTTTTCTCATCTTCGTCCCGCGATGACCCCCACAAAAAAATCAAACAGCGTTGCATCGGGGCCCGTGTCGTTTCTCAAAGTGTACAACGAAGCATTTTCTGTCATTAAACAGCAGGGCAGGCATGGCGCGAACATGGCGATGATGCAGATAGACCATCCGGACGTGCTTGACTTCATTCGTTCCAAAGAACGCGAGGGGGAAATCCGCAACTTTAATATTTCAATAAAAGTTACGGATGAATTCATGCGCGCCTTGACCGAACGGCCGAATGAACAATGGCATTGCGCGTGGAACGGCAAAAAAATGAAACCGCATAAAGTGATCCGCGCAAAAAACGGATCAGTGGTTGGCGTAGAAGATATCACTATAACTACCAAAGAACTTTTTGATGAGATTGTGAACTACGCATGGTTAAACGGCGAACCAGGTATTGTGTTTATTGACGAAGTCAACCGTACAAATCCCTTGCCGGGCTTGGGCGCCATTGATTGCTCTAATCCGTGCGGCGAGCAATTCCTTCATCACTACGACAACTGCAATCTCGGCTCCGTGAATCTTGCCGCGTTTGTAAAAAACAGCGCCGTGGACTGGGCACGCCTCCGCTTTGTCACTAAAACCGCAGTTAGGCTCATGGACAACGTCATTGATACCTTCGATTTTCCGGTTGAGAAAGTGACTGATCTTGCGCAGAAGAATCGCCGCATCGGCTTAGGGATTATGGGCTTTGCGGACCTCCTCTACCAACTGGGGATAAGCTACGCGAGCGATGCCGGCCGAAAGATGGGGGAACGGCTCATGAAAACCATACATGAAGCCGCCCATAATGCGTCTCGAGAGCTTGCTAAGGAAAAGGGGGTATTTCCAAATATCGAAGAGAGTATTTACGGTAAGAAATATGGAAAGCGGCGCGACCCACACCGAAACGCAGCGCTTACGACCGTTGCGCCGACCGGCTCGATTTCCATGATGTTTGATTGCTCCTCGGGCATTGAACCGAACTTCGCGCTCGCGTTTGTAAAACAAGATAAAGACGGCCACCAATATCCCTACTTCAATCGCTATTTCGAAGCGGCATGTAAAAACTTGCGGCTCTCCAAAGAAAAGATTGAGGAGATAAAAGCAGAAATTATCCGCACGGGGAGCGCGCAGGGAGTTACGATCCTTCCGGAAGAGCTTAAAAAGATATTTGTCGTCGCGATGGATATTTCCGCAGATGACCACATGCAGATGCAAGCAGTGTTCCAACGGCATGTCGACAACTCAATCTCTAAGACTATTAACTTCCCGAATAGCGCGACCAAAGAAGAAGTGTCGAACGGATATATCTCCGCGTGGAAATCAAAGTGCAAGAGTTGCACCGTCTATCGCGACGGTAGCCGCAATGTGCAAATCTTAAACATTGGCACCGGTGAAAACATTGTTGCACCCACCGAGATTGGAAAAGTAGACGAGCTCATCGCGCCACTCTCTATTGATAAGAAGCGCGTTGCTCCTAAGGAGCGGCCCGCGATCATGAGCGGCAAGACATACAAAATAAAAACTGGGTATGGCAATCTTTACATCACCATCAACGACGACGAGAAGGGAATTCCCTTTGAAGTCTTTGCGACTATCGGAAAGAGTGGCGGATTCTTCCAGGAACAATCCGAGGCCATCTGCCGCCTCATTTCATTGTCGCTCCGTTCAGGTATCAAGGTAGAATCAATTATTGAAGACTTAAAAGGCATCCGCGGCCCCATGCCCATCATAACCGACAAGGGAACCGTGCTTTCGCTTCCTGATGCCATCGGCAGAATCATCGAAGAACACGTAAAAAGCAAATCCGATGTAACGATCGCGGAAGCAAAGCCGGAGTTTGTGGCGGTTTCCGCCGGAGGAAATGATCTCCTTAGTCCAATTGCCAAGATGGCTATAGCAGATTTCGGGTATATGCCCGGTTGCCCAGACTGCGGCGCCTCGCTTCAAATGTCTGAAGGGTGTATGAGCTGTAAGAGCTGCGGGTACTCGAGGTGCATGTAAAAGAAAGTCATTAGGGTTTAGCCAATAGCCACTAGTTTAACCAAAAACCCGCGGTACCGCGGGTTTTTGAATACACAAAGAAAAAGCGGCCATTACTGGTCGCTCTAAAGAGAGGCTTTACCCTCCTCATGTCAGTTGGTAAGCCGAGCTCCCTGCCGAAGGAGCCACCCCCGCACTCTTACTGCGTTATCGGGAGTGTAGAATCCCTGATAAGCGCCGAGCGTCATGAAACCTCCTACTCTCGCAGGGCCAATCCCTGAGCGATGTTGAAAATCCAAGAGCCTCCGCACTAGGCCTCCGTCATTCAGAGTTGTCGTATCTTCCTCGTCGGCATCCGGAACGACATCTTGCGGCCATTCACCTAGAACGGTCACGCATACCATCGGGTCGACCAAAACAGAAAACGTCACGCTGGGCATGGTCCACTCTCCCTGTGGTGGAATGAAGTACTATCTGTAAGCGTAGACGGCTTCTGCTCCCGCCGTCAAGAACTCTTATTGGGGTTCGAAACTCTTTCTTTAGATATACAGAATCTATACTGGTCCCCTCGGAGGGAATCGAACCCCCATCAAGGCCTTAGAAGAGCCCTACTTTATCCATTAAGCTACGAGGGGAAAGTAATCGTTGTCCTTCGACTGACTCAGAACACTTCGCCGCACTATTAAACTGAAGTCAAAGATACTAAGCAAACGAAGTGTGTCGGAGCGCCGGGAATCGAACCCGGTCTATCTGCTCCCAAAGCAGACGTACTACCAGTATACGACGCTCCGAGCTTTCTAAAACAGCTTATCAAACTGCGCGAGGGATGCGGTGAATCTTTGATTGAATGTATTAATGGCTTGCGCCTCTTCGTTAATTTTAACCACTAATTGTTCCACTTTGCCATTCGTGTAGGTACTCGGATTCTCAAATTTATTGCGGAGCGCTTCGAACAAGCGAAGTAGATAATCATTGTAACTCAAAAGCCTGCTCACCAGCGCCACCTCAGAACTCACCGCCTCGGTCGCGAGGACGCGCGCCTCGGTTGGATTAATGTCATTGATGCTCCGCGCCATCCGCTCGAGCTGAGAAGAAAGCTTTATGGCCTCCTGCTGAATGTTTCTGTTTTTTAAGACTTCTTGGGATATAAGAATGAGCGCCTCTGATTTCTTTCCTGCGCGATCATATGCGGCAATCGTTTCCAAATTTCCCAATGACTCATTTGAAAGGGCTACGATCTCTCGCGCCAGTTCGGCGCCATTAATGCGCGCCTCAGAGAATTCCGCAGGGATATTCGCCTTTGGCATCACAAGACTAATAACGGAGTAGATGCCTACTCCGATAATCACCGCTCCTATAATGCCCACAACCCATCGTTTCATTGAAAAATAGTATAGAAAACATTACACTAAAAATCAATCGTCTGTGCTCGCGAGCTTGCCCGCCGAAGCCACAGGCGAAGGCCCTCCGTCGTTAAAACTATGAAGGGCAAGCGGGTATCGTATAATGGCAATACCTTAGCTTTCCAAGCTAAAGCCGGGGGTTCGATTCCCCCTACCCGCTCACCGAGAAGATTATATTATTTTAACCTTAAAAAACTCCCTTCCAATTTTAAGTGTTTCTCCGCCCTTCAGTTCAATTACTTCCCAAAAGTCTTTTTTGGTTGTTCCGTTTATTTGAACTGCTCCCTCG
>JAGVPS010000004.1 GCA_020052135.1 Minisyncoccota bacterium | reverse complement strand
GGTCATGGTAACCGAGCCGTGGGCTTTCTTGTCCCAGTTCTGAATTGTCTTTCCATTCAGCGTCAGTGATCCGGTATCGGTGTATCTCATATCTGGAGTAATTTTACCCGAATCAATGCCCGCGGCCATGGTGAGAACTTTAAAAACTGAACCCGGCTCATATACCGCTTCAACTGCGGGATTTAAAAAACTGGAAAGCGGCGCGGATCCGTAGGCATTGGGATCAAAATCGGGATTTGCCGCAAGCGCGAGTATTTTCCCGCTCTTAGGATCCTCGACAATAACCGTTCCGCCTGAGGCATGGTGGGTAGCCACTAGTTTTTCTAAAATTTCTTCGGCAATGCCCTGTATGTTTCTATCGATCGTGAGCACAATGTCTTTCCCCTCGCTCACTTGAGAAAAACGCTCTTTATCCAGGAGGGTGAGCTTTCCAGAAAGATCAGCGTCGTATTTTGCTTCGATGCCATACCGCCCCTTGAGCTCATCGTCTTCTCCGCTCGGACCCACAAAACCAATAAGATGTGCCGCGAGAGCTCCAAAGGGATAGAACCGCGATTCCTGGTTTTTAATATAAATGCCTTTGCTGTTCAAGGCTTCAATTTCTGCCACGAGCTCGGGAGTAAGTTTCGTCTGCAGGAGCTCATAGCTGTCATTTTTCTTTGAGAGTTTTCGGCGAAGCTCTGCAACATCGATGCCGAGCACGCGGGAAAGATTCTCCGCAACTTCTTCGACGTCCTCAATCTCCGTAGGAACCGCGAAGACACGCATAAGATTTTTATTTAGAACTGCGGCTATGCGTTCACCTCGTTTATCGGTGAAATAAATACTCCCCCGGCGGGGAGCGAGCGCGCCCGATGAGCGATACTGCGACGCGGCCTGCGCCGCATACATCTGCCCTTCTTTGATTTGAAGATCGTACAAATGAGCAATCAAGCCCAAAAAGCTAAGCGTGGATGCAAAAATAAGAGTAATAAAACGCCAGGTCATAACGTTGTTGCCAGATCCGCGGTAAGTTCAAGATATCCAGGATTTTTTTCCAATATAAGGCCGAGCTGACCCGCAATACTCTCTAATCGCGCGCCGTCTAGGAGTTCGTAGAGCTGGTTTTTTGTTTCGGTATTTTTAACGAGGAGTTCAGCTGTTTTTTGCTCAGCGTCACGAATGGTGTGGCGCAAATTTACAATAGAGCTATAGAGCGGGATGCTCATCATTGCCCCAATGGTAAAAACGCTTAACACAGCAAGCAAGTATATTCTAAGCGCGCTTCTTTTCTTTTGTGGTCCTATGGTGGTCATAATTTTAATGCAAAATGTAAAAATCAAAATGGAAAATGACAGTGCAAAATCTTAAAAATTTTTAAATTTACATTGTCATTTTTATTTTTGAGATTTCAATTTTTCATTTAGGAAAATTCCTGCCCGCAACTTCGCTGATCGAGCGCGCGGATTCGTATGTATCTCTTCGCGCGTCGCGGTAAGTGGTTTTTTGTGGATTAATTCCATAAGTCCTTCGTGCACCAATGATTTAAAATGAAGTTTTACGATCCGGTCTTCGAGTGAGTGAAAGGAAACAATGCCTATCCGTCCGCCGCCTTCGAGTACTCCGGGAAGCTCTACGAGAAATTGCTCAAGGTTTTCGAGCTCGCGGTTCGCATAGATGCGGAGCGCTTGGAATGTCCGTGTTGCGGGATCAATGTTTCTTCCTGCCTCGCGACGGCCGCGTTCATAGGATCCCGGCACTGCTCTGCGGATAATTTCCGCAAGCTCGCCTGCAGTCTCGATGCTCCCCTTTCGGGAGGCAGTCTTCAGCGCCCGCGCGATACGGCCCGCGAAACGTTCTTCCCCGTACTTCCGAATAATGCTCCGGAGATCCTCTTCGCTTTCGCCGCGAATCAATTCCCGTACCGGTGTCATCGCGTCGCTATAGGTCATAAGCAAGGGTTCATCCACCGCATCAGGTGAAAAGCTAAATCCTCTTCCCGATCCGGTTAATTGCTCTGATGAGAAACCGAGGTCGAGAACAATTCCGTCTGGCTTCCCTAATTCTTTTTCCCGAAGAATTCCGGGTACCTCAGTGTAATTTGCCGCGCGAAGGATGAGGTTCGGGTATTGTTCCGCAAGCACCTTTCCTCGCTCTATCGCCTGTGAGTCCCAATCGAGAGCAAGTACCGTTCCCGTGGGACCCACACGTTCGAGGAGCGCCTTGGTATATCCTCCGCCACCGAACGTCCCATCAACAAAGAATTCCCCGGGCTTTGGATCGAGACTTTCTAAAACTTCATGTAAAAGAACGGGAATGTGCATGAAATGAAAAATGCAAAAATCAAACTGTAAAATGACAATGCAAAATCTTAAAATTTTTTAATTTTAAATTGTCATTTTGAGATTTACACTTTTCATTTTCAATTTTGTTAAATTCCGAGCTCTCCCATCTTCTCCGCGATTTCATCGGACGCGCTTTCGGTTTTCGCTTTGTATTCCTTCCACGCTTCCGCATCCCATACTTCGATCCGATTCATGAGGCCCGTCACCACCGCTTCCTTGCCGAGACCCGCGTACGTGCGGAGCGAGTCGGGAATGAGTATCCTCCCCTGCGCGTCAATATCCGCATCCGTGGCTCCCGAGAGCATCAGCCGCACAAACGCGCGCGCTCCGGCCTGCGCAATCGGCAACTGGGAAATCTTTGAGGCGAGCACGTCCCATTCGCTCCGTGAAAATACAAACAAGCATCGGTCAAGCCCGCGCGTCACAATAGCACCGCCCACGAGTCCCTTACGGAACTTTGCAGGAATGGCCATGCGACCCTTCGCGTCTAGATTGTGTTTGTATTCGCCGATGAACACGTTAGTTTTTGTTCGAGAATGAAATGATCGACTGCAAAATCTTACGTCCCGCCGAAGGCGTGGATTACGATAATGCGACCCGCGCCGTTGGCGGGGTGCTCAGTTTTGTAGATTCGCTACGCTCATACAAAACTGGCACTTATCCCCAGAATCTGGGGTTATCCCCATACTTATCCACATCTCCCCACTTCTCAACCATTCTACCCCCTCGCTTCCCCACTGTCAAAGAATTATACAAAGCATTGAAAATAGCTCTAAAAGCTCAACAAAATAAGGGATTTCCTAATAAATCCCTAAAGATATACACACCTATGCCATCACTACATAATGTAAGGAAAAAGCATCATAAGGGTTTCTTTGCTATATTTAAGCATATGGCTGTCTTATGGGAACAACGAGAACTTGTGAAGAGGTTAGATACCCTTTCCAAGACTTCAATGATAGGAATTAAAGATCTTATTGAAAAGAAACAATTAGGACATGGAATAGATAAACTACATGTTCTTGGTGGTGGTGAACATT
>JAGVPS010000080.1 GCA_020052135.1 Minisyncoccota bacterium | reverse complement strand
TACTAAAAACATTTGTTTTTCGACAATGTCGCTTGTTTCGCCTGTGGTGCGTTCATAGAGCTCCAAGGGCTCAATAACCGGAGTAAAGATAGGAAGAAAATTGTAGAATTCTGCAACTTCTTTAAATGATTTATGAATTTTCTCCCAATACTGCTGGTCTTGGGGTAAAATATCGTGCATTCCCTTCACGCTTTGTAAAGGATTTTGTTTCCGTTCTTTTTTTTCCATTTTAGATTTTATTATAGCGTTTACTCTTGGTATGCCGGCGTATTAAAAATCTGGAATTCGGTAAGTGGAAATACACGGAGCCGAGCAATGCCGATAATATTTTTGCGATCCACAGCCCCCCAATCTCGCGAGTCAAAACTCTTAGACCGATTATCTCCTAATACAAAATACTGATCTGCGCCAAGGGTTACCGGACTAAAGAAATCAAACGTTTCGTTTTCAGAACCAAGATATGGTTCGCGTATCGTGCGCGTGCCCTGGGGGCCGGTAATTTTGATTCCTCCGTGTTCATAAGACACTTCTTCCCCCGGCATTCCGACAATTCGCTTGATAAAAAATAAATCTTTGTTCAGGGGATATCTAAATACCACTACCTCTCCCCGTTCTGGCTCTTTGAACCGATAGGTGATCTCGTCAATAAGCAAATAATTCCCATCGGAAAAATTGGGTTCCATAGATGCCCCGCTTACCACAAATGGCTGGATGAGAAAACTTCGAATCAAAAAAACGGTCGCAACCGCAATAATGACAACTTCGAGTGTTTCCCAAATAGAAAGGAGAGTCCTCTTCATAGAGAGCTAACGGGTATGGTACTATACATTACATCACTTCGCAACTCTCAAAATCAATGAATATCAAACTCATCATTGGACTCGGAAATCCGGGAAAAGAGTATGCAAACACCTATCACAACGCAGGTTTTTTATTCATTGATGCGCTAAAAAACGAAATGCCTGCCATGCTGAAAATTCCCCCCCTACGTGTTTTCAAATCAGAGGCATCTATGAATGTTTCTGGCTCTTTTGTAAAAAAGGTGTTGCAAAATGCCGAGATAACGCCCGAGGAGTTGCTCATTGTTCATGATGATGCCGACCTTCCGATTGGAGAATATAAACTCACGTTCGGACAAGGCGCCGCTGGCCATAATGGCGTTATGAGTATTATGCGAGCCCTCGACACTGGAGGGTTTTGGCGACTCCGCATCGGCATACGAGCAAAAGTCTCTTTTTCTGAAGAGGATCGCGTGAAAACAGACTTGCCCGCCGAAGCGCGCCGCGCGAAGGCTGGAGAATTTGTACTTAATCCTATTTCCAAAAAAGACCAGGTGCTTCTTATCGATTCAATGACCCGAGCTATTTTTGAGCTCGCTCAGAAAAATGGATAGCGCCCTTATTTCTTGAGCGTAAGCGTTGCATTGAAATTCAGCGTTTCGTCAGGATTTCCTATGACCGTTGTTATAGGAAGCACTACCTCCCGAAATATCCCCGAGTCTATGAGTTTCCGCTTGAATGCAATAAGCGCGTCTACATCTCCCGCAACACCCGCAAGCGTTGCGCTCTCCCCGCTCCAAGCAAAACGCTTTAACACGATTGGTGTGCCTGCCATAGAAACGATACTTCCCATCACTTCTTGCCATCTCATATTCTTAGGCTGTGCGGCTATGAGAAGATTGACTAAGCTGTTGAATTCCTGCGCCTTCTTTTCAAGCGTCCGCACCTCATCGAATTCCTGGCGCTCAACTCCCGTTTGTATTGCCGCATCCATCGCAACATTCGCCCGCGCGAGAAAACTGTCCGCTCCGATAAAAAGGAGCATTATAAATGCGGTTACGGTAAGCGCTACTTTCCGCCACCACCGCACAAAATTTATAATTCTCGCCTCACGGTACTGTACCTGTACGGGTGCGTCGGTGAGACTGATGGATATATCCTCTGTTCGGGGCAATGTCCCGCGCAACGCGGATCCAAGTACGGAAAACCACGCGGATCCCGCAAGCGGGAATTCGGCAATGGCAAGCTGGCGCACGGGAAGTTTCATCGCGGATGACAGAGCGGTTTCAAAACCTGAATCTTCGGGACCCGCGGCAATGACTATCTCCGAGAGAGAACCTCCCCAGCGCGTACTGTAAAAATTCAGCAGTTTTTGAATTTCTCTTTCTAGAAATACCGTAAAATTTTCTTTATCAATCTTTCCTCCAACAGCCTCCTGAACCTCCTGCCACCCTTGAAAATGAGAAAAGTATGGCCGGAGATTACGAAAGATAATCAAAGAAAGGCCATCGGCGCCAACATCAATAATGACATAGGCTCGATCAGGAGCGAGAGCCTTGTCCGATCGCGCGGCCCGCGCAAGCCCAAGCGAAGGAAACTCCACCGCGGTAACCGCGAAGCCTGCTTCCGTAAGAACGTCAGAAAATTGACGCACGGATTCTCTCTCAACAAACGCGCCAAGCATATCAGTTCCCCCGCCTTCTCCGGTCCTGTCTCCAATCTTTTCATATGCCGCATACGACAGGGAGAAATCCAATGGAGAAATCATTTGCAAATTTAATGCGGCAGCCTCCGACAAGCGATCTGGCGGAAGAGCTGGAAGAGAAAAAGGCTGTACATACACCAAGCCAGGCGGCAGGACAAGCACCACATGGAGCGGAGTTTTTGACGTATTAAGCGTCAAACGAAATTCGCGAAGCGCGTGTAAAAAAACAGCTCTGTTTTCAATGCTTCCCTTGGTAATGGTGTGTGGTGGAAGCTTAAACGAAGAAGCAATGAGTTTTCCTGCTTCATCAATGAGTAAAAACCGAACAACGGAGTCTCCGAGGGAAAGGGCTCCTACGGGAGGTATGGGATTCAACTTTTTTAGAAATTTTTTAAGCACTACAAGAATCTTTTGCATATCCTCTATAGTATAGTTGATAGTTGATCTTTCTCTATAATGGATTCGAGCCGTACCGCATGGGTTATTGGGTCTACCTCGACAATTGCAACCATGATCCTTTGTTTATTGAAGGTGCCTGCCCAAGAGGTTATTTGTACTTTATTTTCACCTAAATTCAAAATCGGTGGATTGCATTCCACTTCTTCGGATGGCGGAGTGAATTTTCCACACATTATAACTGTTACTGTAGTGCCCGCGCCTACCGATATTACAAAATAAGCTGGAGTCTGTAGATCATACTCGTTACGCATGATCCGCAATATTCCTTCTGTGATACCAGACTCGGCGCCTGAATATGAGTACGAAGAAAATTTTGCGCCTGCGTTTGCGTTATTGAGGTAATACGAAAGAATAAACCCCACAAGCCCGATTTGCACCACTACAGCACCCAATACAAGCATGGTTGCAATAGCAATAACACCCTGTCTTGATTCAGAAGATTTGATATTTGATATTTGATATTTGATATTCTTCATGGGCTCCAATTAATAATAACGTCATTAACAACAGGAGTAGTACCGCTCGATGAATCTAAGAAAATTTTGTAGCGGAAATAGCGTTTATTAAGATGATTCAACTGATTAATCTGAATCGGATCATCCCAGTTGGTTTGGTAAAAGCTACTCGCGCCATCAGGCCCTAGGAAGTTCCAAGTGTCGCATGCGGGCAATGTGCCGCTTACACAATCGGTCGCAATTTGAAATTTAACTCGAGATCCATCTAGGGATGATCCTTTCCACATAATGGTATTCAACGCCACACCACAATCTGTTCCCAAAGGACACGTATCAAACGTACTTGAAATAAGCCAGTTATTGATTTCCCCTCCGCCCGACGGAGACCATGTTGTTTTAACCTTATAGTCCGAAGCTACGCATGAACCACCAATATTCGCGCAATTGAAACTAATCCAGCCCACAACATCATTCCACGCCCAGCCGCTGAAATCACCCGTAGAATCGATATTCACCCCGTACGCCACCGATCCCCCGCCTGTTGTACTATTAAAGCTTATCCAGCCAATCGCATCACTCCACGCCCAGCCCGATAGGTTGCCTGTGCCGTCATTCAATACTTTCCAATTGCCCAATGCACAACTATCACCAAGGCCCGTAAGACAGTTCAACGCAATATACCCCATCGACGAGTTTGCGTATCCGCCAAGCTTATCGTCGGCAACGGTAACGTTCAGATTCTCTGTAAACTGCATATCAATCCATCCGATAACATCATTCCAGGCCCATTGGCTCCCTGAAACAATGTTCGTGGCCGCATGGGCCTGAGGAACTAAAAATAGAGCTGCCATACTAAACGCGCTTACAAAGATCAGGTTTTTGAAAAGGTGCTTCATAAAAACAGCTTTGTGTTTAGAATCCAGCTACCTTGATGGATCCGAATGTGTCGGTGTCTATATTACTTTGACTCGTATAAAATTTATTATTAACATCGGTTGCAGGAAATATTTCTTCTGATAATCCTCCGCTCCAATCGGTCTGATGCAATACATTATTTTTGGTACGGGTAAAATATTTGACATTCTCTATTTTTCCTCCGCCCGGCCATATCACCACTACCGTAACTTTTTGTGTTGAGGGGTCTTCGGTAGCGGGGTTATAGGTGCTTTCAATATTCCCAGACGTATCGCGTGAAACATTTTCTACATAGAAATAGCGAGTGTATGCTGTTTCATCAACAAGATTTGTTTCATCGCCCACCTTAGAGATAAAAGAGGCGCTGGTTACTATCTGATAATGATTTGCCTCCCCTTTTGTTAGATTATAGATGCCACAGCCAGGAATTTCAGATGTTGTAGCCCCTTCGACACAAAGCCATTTTCGATCAACATAGGCGCTTACCTTTGTCATGAGATCGCTCCCTAAATAAGAAGCTGCCTGCAGGTATTTATTCTGTCCGTTCACCCGTAGTGAAACAGTAAGCAAACTTATCCCGCTTACGATGAGAATTGATCCCACAGCAATGCCGATGAGCGCTTCAAGAAGTGAGGCGCCTCGCCGCGATACATGGGAAGCTGATTTTTTCATATATTATATGTCGCAATCCGTTCCTGCATCTCCTTTATCGCAGGAACTAATTCTACCATTGTCTTGTACAACAATAGTTTTATCAGGGGAAGTAACTCCATTGGGAACAATCACGATCTTGTTTTGAAATCCTGGGTCATTCATCGGGTTCGGTATGCCGGTTCCTGGACTGAATACTATATCTTTAGCGCATCCAACCGGCGGATCAGTAAAATTACTAGAGCTCTTCAGGGTCTTTGTCT
>JAGVPS010000026.1 GCA_020052135.1 Minisyncoccota bacterium | reverse complement strand
GATGGGCGTGATTGCAATGCTTACTAATACGACGCTCTTTTTGCCGCTCTTTGTGCCTATTCTCGTTATTGAATCACTTTCCGTCATCATTCAGCTCGCAAGCAAAAAAATACGCGGGAAGAAAGTATTTCTCTCTGCGCCTATTCACCATCATTTTGAAGCGCGCGGGTGGCCGGAAACCAAGGTAACCATGCGTTTTTGGATCATTTCCGCAATGTTTTCGGCGTTTGGGCTCGTGCTTTTTTTCCTGCACAGGTATCTTCTCCATATCACCTGAACTGACTGATAACTAATGACTCATAATAAATAATACGTTGTATACTACGTTAGGGTCGTGAGTTATAAGTTTTCCGTTTAGCGTCTATTGTTATGTTCATTATAAAAAACGGCGAGATTTTTGATGGCACCGGCAAACCTAGTTTTAAAGCCGATATTCTCATAAAAGCTGATACCATCTCGGCAATCGGAGACTTCTCGCGCGTTTCTCACTCAAACGTCATTGATGCCCGCGGGGCTCGCGTGTTGCCCGGTTTTATCGATGTCAATACCGGTTCAGATCACTATCTTACGCTCCTTACGGATCCGTTCCAGGAAAATTTTTTACGGCAAGGAGTCACGAGCATTATTGGTGGCCAATGCGGTTCGTCGCTCGCCCCGCTCATCACTGGGTCGCTCGAATCTATTAGAAAATGGGCGGACACGAACACGGTGAACCTCGGGTGGCGCACCATGGGCGAATTTCTTGGTGTTCTCGAAAAGAAAAAAATAGGGGTTAATTTTGGAACACTTATCGGACACAGCACTATTCGACGGGCGCTCGTGGGACATGTCGAACGCGATCTCACACACAAAGAAATCATTTTATTCAAACATCTGATACAACAAGGTATGAGCGAAGGAGCGCTTGGTTTTTCGACGGGACTTGGTTATGCGCATGGGAGGGGAGTGTCCTATAACGAAATCAAGTCTCTTGCGGAAGTTCTCAAAGAAACCGGAGGTGTCTATGCTACACATCTCAGGGACGAACATAGTGGAATTGTTGCGGCGGTCGAGGAAACACTTACGCTTGCGCGGGAAACCAACGTGCCAACGCTGATAAATCACTTCCGACCGTTCCGCGGATTTGAGACAGAATATACGGAGAGCCTCCGCTTGCTTGAAGCGGTGAATTCTACATTTTCGGTTTGGTTTAATAGTTATCCGTCTTCAGGAAGCCTGGTGCCGATTTACACGCTTTTACCTGAGTGGGCGAAAAAAGGAAGCCTTGAAGACATGCAACGCTTTCTTACTCACCCGGAGATTTGCTCACGCATAGAAAAGGAATTTCAAGCTATCCGGGGAGGGGATATTCGGATTATCCAATCACTCCATGCGCCATATCTCATAGGGAAAACGCTCGGTGATTTTGTGCGCGGTCGCGGGGAGAGCATTGCGGCAGGCCTCGTAAAGCTTATGCAAACAACCGGACTTCGCGCAATTGTACTGTATAAAAACTGCAACCGAGATCTTGCAATACAGAGCCTTATGTCCCCGAAAGCTCTTGTAGCTTCAAATGCTCCGTCATTTCCCAGCGAGACCGAGTTTGAAAACGAAGATGATCATGGCGTGTTCCCAAATTATTTGAATCTTATGGAGTATCTGCGTTATATGCCTTTTGAAAAAGCAGTGGAACGGATAACAAAAATTCCCGCTGATCTATTTGGCCTTTCAGGCCGTGGGGTCCTCCGCGAAAACAATCGAGCCGACCTTGTTATTATGCGTGAGCGCGCGGTGAGCGATGTATTTATAAATGGCGCTCACGCGGTCGAAGCAGGGCGCGTGCTTCCGGTATATGCCGGGGAGATCCTCAGGATGAAAAATTAATCTATATGCGCCGCCATCCTGATTACCTTATCCTCTTCTGCCTTGGTTTTTTAGTTATTTTCGGGCTTGTCATGCTCACCAGCGCCTCTTCAAACCTCGGTAAAACAAAATTTGACGATACTTATTACTATTTAAAGCATCAACTTTTGTATGGATTCTCCTTGGGAGTAGTCGGTTTTTTTTTAATGCTAAAAATCCACTACAGATCCTATGCGCGTTTTGCGTTCCCGGCCTTGCTCGTCTCCATCGGCCTTCTCGTGCTTGTGTTTACTCCGCTCGGAATAACCACTAACAGCTCTGCCCGATGGGTTTCACTCGGTGGCATTAGTTTTCAACCCGCGGAAATTTTGAAACTCACACTCATCGTATATATCGCAAGCTGGCTCTCAAAAGACGCGCAGCGAAGCAGGCAATTGGGGAAGGGGTTTATTCCGCTTCTTGCGGTGATTGGAGTTGTCGCGGCATTGCTCCTTAAGCAACCCTCCACGAGCACGGTTGCCATACTTATCTTAGCCGGACTGATCATGTACTTTGTAAGCGGAGCAAAACTCCGGTATATTGCGACGCTTTTCGTTGGCATGACGCTCGTGCTTGCGCTCGTAACCATCATCACGCCATACCGGTTCGAGCGAGTTAAAAACTTTTTGAACCCCACCACCGATATTTCTGGGGGTGGCTTTCATTTGAATCAAGCGCGCATTGCCATCGGTTCCGGAAAGCTCTTGGGTGTTGGATTTGGAAAATCAACTACGAAACTGGGCTATTTACCCGAACCGGTAGGGGATTCCATCTTCGCGATTATCGCTGAGGAATTGGGTTTTGTGGGGGTGAGCGTATTAGTCGGCGTTTTTCTTATTCTCATCTTGAGGATTTTTCTTTTGGCGCGTCGAGTGTCTGATACATTTGGCGAATTATTACTCATCGGGTTTGGAGCACTTATTGCTCTCCAGACAGTCATACATATTGCGGCTATTTCAGGTCTCTTACCGCTCACCGGAACCCCCCTGCCGTTTATTAGTTACGGAGGCACGGCGCTCGCGGTGTTTATGACAATGGGTGGTATTATTGCTAATATTTCGAAATACGCACGACAATAACATGGCGAAACAAAGAAAAATAAAAGTTCTGCTTGCGGGCGGAGGTACGGGCGGACATATGTATCCCCTTATTGCCGTTGCCGAAGAACTCCAAAAACAATGCGCGGGAGTCGGAGAGGTTGATATTCGCTACTTCGGCGACCCGGGGATGTACCGGGGTGAATTTGAAAAGCAGGGAATTCGTGTTACGCACATCACCACGAGCAAGATCAGAAATTATTTTTCCGCGCAAAATATTTTAGACGTGTTTCGGTTTATGCTGAGCATTCCGCAATCCTTATGGAAGATATTTTTCTTTATGCCGCACGTGTG
>JAGVPS010000008.1 GCA_020052135.1 Minisyncoccota bacterium | reverse complement strand
TTTAGAAAAAGAAGTAGTGTCTTCCGAAGACCGCCGTATTGTCGCCGGGATTTTAAAACAACGGCTCGCACTCCATATTCCCCTCCAGGTGGACGCGACGGTCATTTATGTCAAGTGCGGAGCGTTTAAAAATTGTCCTCCCCTGACAAAATCTGATTTTTCTCTTGTATCTCCCATGAATACCTATATGCATACTGGCATGCCACCACAGCCCATCGGGAATCCGGGGAAGGATGCGCTTGAGGCAAGCCTCCACCCAAAAGCGTCTTCATACCTCTATTATCTTTCTCATCCAAAGACCGGGAAGACTATATTTGCATCCACCTTTGATGAGCACGATGCTAATCGGGCAGCGTACCTGCGGTAAAGACTTAGTTGCTATATAGAACCAGTTTTGCTTTACTATATATGGCGCAAGAGCAGGCAGAAGAGGGAACTTGCATATATTATGGGCGTGTGCTAACATAGATTCTTATTCTCCGGAAACCAATCGTCTAAAGGCGGGCGGTTTTTAGCTCGTTTTTCGCAATTTTATTAATTAAGGTTTTGATTTTAGAAATAAAATTTATACACCTGAGGTGGTTCCCAAGCAAGAACCCTGCGGCCGCACTTTGCGCGGTTGGAGCAATCCATTGTCTAAATGCAGAGTTCTTAAATGATATCTCCTCCTAGTACTCATGTATGGAGAAGCTACCTACTAAACTATTTTCATCTCATCCGGGCTCGTTGACTCTACAGCCGCATTTGGCTGAGATTCAAATGCAGTCGTATGAATGGTTTAAAAAAGATGGACTGAAAGCGCTCTTCCAAGAGATTTCTCCCATCAAAGACTACACAGGAAAAGACCTTGAGCTTCATTTTGAAGACTATTATTTTGACGAGCCGAAGTATCCTGAAAGCCACTGCCAAGAAAAGGATTTAACGTTCGAAGCCCCGCTCCGGGTAAAGCTTGCGCTTATCAATAGAAAAAGTGGAGAAAAGGATCGGAAGGAGCAAGAGGTATATTTTGGGGATTTCCCGCTCATGACCGAACGGGGAACTTTTATTGTAAATGGCGTAGAGCGAACAGTGATTTCCCAGCTGATCCGTTCAGCGGGGGTGTATTATACGGCGAACATTTGGCGTGGTCGGAAGCTTTTTGGCGCGAAAATCATCCCGAACCGAGGTGTGTGGCTTGAATTTGAGACCGAATCAGATGGTTTTATAAGCGTGAAAATTGACCGGCGACGCAAGGTGGCGGTTACCGATCTCCTGCGGGTTTTCGGCTGGGATCCCGAAGGCGGCATAGATCGGTTTAGTGATATTGATACTGGGTTGGTTAAGTATCTGTCCGCAACGCTCAAGAAAGATATTGCGAAAACCGCAGATGACGCGTATCTCGAAATTTATAAACGGATTCGGCCAGGGGATCTCGCCTCGATTGAAAACATGCGGAGCCTTATTGATGCGATGTTTCAGCGTCCTGATCGGTACGACTTATCCGAAGTGGGGCGCTTTAAAATAAATCAGCGGCTCGACCTTAAAAAAGAAGAGAGCAAGTTGCTCCGCCTTGAAGATCTGATCCTTATCATCCGGGAAATTATTACACTTAATAACAATCCTGCGGCTGAACCTGATGATATTGATCACTTAGGTAATCGCCGGGTGCGTCCCGTGGGCGAGCTCGTGCAATCGCGCCTCCGCATTGGCCTCGCGCGCATGCGCCGCATTGTCCAAGATAGGATGTCCACCTTAGATATCAATACGATCTCCCCCATACAACTAGTCAATGCCCGCCCGTTAATTTCGGTGGTGCGAGATTTCTTCGTCTCCTCTCAACTCTCGCAGTTTATGGATCAGGTAAACCCGCTTGCTGAGATCGAGCACAAGCGCCGTATTTCAGCCATGGGTCCGGGCGGACTTACTCGAGAGCGCGCAGGGTTCGAAGTCCGTGATGTGCACCAATCTCATTACGGCCGAATTTGCCCCATTCAAACCCCCGAAGGCGCGAATATCGGTCTTATTAATTATCTGGCGAACTTCGCTCACTTGAATGAATTAGGCTTTTTAGAAACACCCTATGCAGTAGTGAAAAATGGCCAAGTTACGAAAGAAGTGGTATTTCTCGATGCGCTCGAAGAAGAGAAATATATGATTGCCCATGCGGGCGTTATTTGTGATGCGCAGGGCAACATAGTAGACGAAGTAGTGGAAGCTCGTATTCATGGCCGGCCAGGCACGTGTCCGCGGAGCGAAATTTCATTTATCGATGTAGGACCCCATCAGGCAGTGAGCGTCGCAACGTCACTCATCCCGTTTCTCGTGCATAACGACGCGAGCCGAGCTGCTATGGGCGCGAACATGCAACGGCAAGCGGTAGTATCAGTACGACCCGAAGCTCCTTTTGTCGGCACGGGCGTGGAAGAAAAAGTTGCTCGTGATTCGGGGTATCTTATTACGGCGATTGAGGATGGCGTTGTGGAGAAGGCGGACGCGCGGGAAATCATTTTGAAAACAAAGACAGGAGTAAAAAAATATCCGCTCATAAAGTTCAAACGATCAAACCAATTCACCTGCATTTCCCAGCATCCGCTGGTACGAAAAGGAGATTCAGTAAAAAAAGGCGCGCCGCTTGCGGACGGTCCCTCAATTGACCGCGACGTGCTTGCCTTAGGACAGAACTTAGTGGTGGCATTCCTTTCTTGGGAAGGAGCCAACTTTGAAGACGCCATCATCGTGTCTGAGCGCGTCGTGCAGGACGATCGGTTCACGTCCATTCATATTGAAGATTTCACCTGCGACGTGCGTGATACCAAACTCGGTCCGGAAATCACGACTCCCGACATCCCGAATGTTTCTGAGGAAAAACTCAAAAATTTGGATGAAACAGGCATTATTCGCATTGGCGCTGAAGTGGGAGCGGGCGATATTTTAGTTGGGAAAATCAGTCCCAAGGGCGAATCCGAACTCACTTCGGAAGAGCGACTGCTCCGCGCAATTTTCGGAGAAAAGGCGCGGGACGTAAAAGACACTTCACTCACGGTGCCGCACGGAAAATATGGACGTGTGGTGGGAGTAAAAATTAAATCACGCGAACGCGGAGATAAACTTGAACCAGGCATTATCACGCAAATTCAAGTCGAAGTAGCTCAGCTTCGGAAAATTCGAGCGGGAGACAAGCTTTCTGGGCGCCATGGCAACAAAGGTGTCATTTCGCAAATCCGTCCCGCGGAAGACATGCCGTACCTGGAAGATGGCACGCCCGTTGATATCATCCTGAACCCGTTAGGCGTTGCGTCGCGTATGAACTTGGGGCAGATTTTGGAAGTTCACTTGGGGTGGGCGGCAAAAAAGCTCGGCTATCGAGCGCTCACGCCTTCTCTTGCTGGAGCAACTGAAGCAAATATTAAAGAAGAATTAAAAAAAGCTGGTATTCCTGAAACCGGCAAAGTGA
>JAGVPS010000005.1 GCA_020052135.1 Minisyncoccota bacterium | reverse complement strand
CAGGTCCTCTATATGTTGCCCACATTCCTTGCTGTTGCCGCATTTCCCGCGCTTGCACGCACATTAAAAATTGATCCGCACACAGGTCGGAGACTCCTTAGGGGCGCGGTGAAAATTTCCCTCATGGGAGCGATTCCCCTCTCCTTTATCGGCATCCTCTTCGGAGACTCTATTATGCTTACGCTCTTCGGCGGGGCGTATGCGCCCGCGATTCTCACGTTTAAAATACTCATGGCCTCTCTCGTTATTGTGTTTCCCTCATCAATTATTGGTAACGCAATTTTTGCCTATGATGCCGAGCGATTTTTTGTGGGCATTGTCGGACTTGCGATTTTTGGTAACATTTTTTGGAATGCGCTCCTTATCCCTACGCTCGGCATTGAGGGCGCGGCGTACGCGACGCTTCTGACGCAGCTTATGACAAATGGCATTATGTGGTTTAAACTAAAGAAGCTTTTTGCCCCGGTCATTTCCTAAACGTACGCTCAAACAAAATCTATGGTTACTCCCATTCGTTCTTTGATAGAACGCTACGCGCAAAGAAGCGGTATTCGTCAATTTATTAAATTTGCCGCCGTGGGATTTATGAACTCAATCGTTGATTTTTCCATCATCAACGCCTTGAGCGCCTTCACGCATATTTTTTCAGGACCTTTTATAATTCTATTCAATGTTATTTCGTTTAGCGTTGCGGTAACGAATAGTTATTTTTTTAACAAGCGGTGGACATTCCGTCAGTCACGAGACGGAACAGTCAGCGAATTTTTAGGATTTATCCTCGTTAATATTGGCGGAGTTCTTTTAAATACTTCTATTGTTTTTTTCTTCACTACGTTTGTTCCTCCGTTTGCCGCAGTGCATCCGCAAGCGTGGCTGAATATCGGAAAGATCATTGCGCTTCCGGTATCAACCTTCTGGAATTTTTTCGGAATGAAGTTCTTTATTTTCAAAAGGAAGCTTGCCCCTGCGCAAGAAAAAACCACCCCTTAAGGGGTGGTTTTTATCCAAGCGCACTACATCTGCAGTTGCTTTAATTTCTCTTGTAGTTGCTGTACCTGCAACAGCAACTCCTGTATCTGTGCTTGTAGAGACACGGTCGCAGGAGCGGGAGCGATTATGGGAGCGCCTACTGCGGTCTCTCCAAACAATACTTGAAGCTTCGCTCGGGTTTTAGGCCCCACCCGACCATACCCTTGGTCTCCCGGATTTGCGATACCATGTTTCACCTGGAATTTTCGTACCGCAGATTCAGTCAGGGAACCGAAGGTTGTCGTTTCTTGGCCCGGAGCGCCTGCGCCCGAAGCCGAAATCCGTGTTTCCAGATCAGCATTCAAGAGAATTTGGAGGCGTCGTACCTGCTCGCCCACTGATCCCTTTCCAAAATTCGAAACAAACGTAGCAGAAACACTGACCGGAACGAGAGGAGTGCTTGCCTGCGGTGTTTGCGCCACCGGAGGAGTAACAACTGCTGGCGGTGGAGAAACGCTTCCCCCGCCACTACCGCCACCGCTACTCCCGCCTCCACTGCTACCGCCACCGCTTGATCCTCCGCCAGAAGACCCGCCGCTCGTACCGCCACTCACATTATCATCGCTCGTACAGGTAGTTGCCGAAGGTGTTACGGTAATCGTTATTGCAGCTTCAGACGACCCTCGCTGCATAGTCAATGTTGAATTGCTGCTACCGCAGGTAAAAGTCGTTCCCGTAATTGACGGAGATATGGCTATCTTCTTTTTATCCGCAGAAACGACTTTAATATTAGACTGCCCTCCTGAAGTGAATGCAACGGTGAACGTGCTGCCATTTGCCACCACCTCTGCAGCATTTCCTGTAACGACAAACGTGAGCGTGCTTCCCCCTACCACCAGGTTAAAATTTGTAGTAGCTCCGAAGCCCGCACTGTCAAATGCGGCTCCCGCAATACCAGGAAGCATTGCCGCAATCGTGAATGCCGACACAAAGAGTGCAAAATATCTTTTCATGGTAGAAGAGTATCCTTTACCGAACCGCCCAGAAGTTCAGCGAGATGACGCCGGTAGCTTGAGTCGATCCCGTTGGCGTACCGTTGGCGTAACCGGTATTCAAAATTCGAAGGTTGATTTTAGCTACGCCCGTTGAAGAAGCCGCTTGCACGATGAGCGAAGTCGGCAACGAGCTTGTTGCCATGACAAATACCCTATCCCCCGTCCGTATACCAGTTGCCTCTGTGCAGTCCGCGTACGCCGTTGATGATGCGGTTACGTTCACAGAGGTTGCGATGTTGCAGAATCCGAATATCGCTCCTGCAAGCGTCGTGCCATTGCCGCCGACGACAAGGTTTGTGGTGCTCGCAACCGTGGTGACGGAGAGCGACGTCGTCGTCGCATTCACCATGATGAGGTTCGTGACCGTGGAAGTCGAGTTGTTCACCACGACGCCGCCGTTGAACGTACCGAGTCCTGTGTAGGTTGATGCTCCAATTACCGTAAATGTCCCGCCAACCGAAGCATTATTCGAGACGGTCAGGGCAGATGTTGACGCGTGCGAGCTCACTCCGAGGATGGTCGTTGTTGCGTTCGTTGAGGTCGCGTTTACGACAACGAGATTTGTGATCGTGGAAGTCGCGTTGCTCACGACGATACCGCCTCTCAAGGTCGAGAGTCCGTCCACGTTGAATGCTGCAACTGCGGTTGAGGAAGCTGTTGTAATAAAACCGCCATCCATGGTTACAAGGCCCGTCAAGGTTGAAGCGCCAGTGACGGAAAGTGTTCCCCCTGTAGCAATGCTGTCATTAATAGTCGTTGCCCCGAACACAAATGCAGCAACAAAAAAAACGGATAAGGTGACGGCAGTGATATATCCTGCCCACTGACTTTTGGAAAACCATACTCTATTCATAAGCGTGTATATTCTTAAAAGTAAAATGACCTTTGCTTTTTATTTTTGTAATTACTATCAGTAAGTATACACCCAAGGCAGTGCTGGATTTATTCCCCTGTGCATAAGTACCTCCCCTACCTCTGTTAAAAAATTTACCCCCCAAGCTCCTGTAAGAATTTTTCTATTTCTTCTCTGAGTTCAGGACCATATTTCGCGGCAAGTTTTGCCTCTTCAATCGCTTTTTCCCTATCGCCTAAACTGAAGTAGATGCCTGCGAGATTTGCCCGATACTGGGGACTACTAGGACTTATTTGAATTACCAATATATACCACTCGAGGGCTTTATTAAACCGTTTGCGTTGAATATAATAATCCGCCACGCGCGCAAGCGCTCCAGAATCAGGAGACGCGTGATTGTCTGGAGAGAGTGCGGTCTTTAAATTAGTTAAGACTGTGTCTGCTGTATCCTCACGACCGACTGCAAGAGCTACAAATGCAAGATTGGCTTGCGCAAGCACAAATGATGGCTCAAGGCTGATTGCTTTTTCTAAAGCCGCGAAAGCTCCTTGTACATCATTACGAAGCATGTGATTGTCTGTCAGAAGAAAATATGTTGTCTGCCTTCCGGGGCTAAGGGCAATCGCACGTTCAATGTGAGCAAGTCCTTGGTTTATATACTCGGGATTAAGCCACGTAGCGGCATTATATAAAGCTCCTAAAGAAAGATGTCCTTTAAGATCATTAGGATGAGCGGTAACCTGTTTTCCCATTTCGGTAATTGCTTCTTCAATAAATGAGGCTTTGTCGGTGAGAGGAATTTGATTGTTCCCGGCGAGCTGAACGGCAAGGCGAGTAAACTGATCGCGCGCTTCACTATCTCCAAATGTTTTATATGCTAAGACTTTGTTAAATTGGTCGAGCACAGCAGTAGGGGTAGAGTTGCCTCCCAAAAGACGGAGAACATCAATAAGCGCTCTCGATTCCTGTATCGGTCGAATATTGACGCTATAGATAACAAAAGCCATGACTACCGCGAGAGCTCCGGAAACCACATATAAGTTCCTTCGTTGCATTCTCTTTTTTTCTACCGCATCTAAGCGGCGATTTTCTGCAAATACAAGAACTTCGGAATCTGTACTTCGATGCTGGATATACGCAAGAAAGGCAAAAAAGAGTATGTAGGTATTAAAATTATCAAATACAAAAAGATTTTGTACAAAATAAGCAATGAGGGTAAATCCTAAAATTCCCGCTTCTCTAAACGATATCTGTCCGCCCTTTACGAAACGAACAAGCATTACAAAAACAGATCCGAATATGGCAAGGTAGGCAATAAGCCCGAGTGCCCCCGCATTGATCAGCCAATCAAAAAGAATGTTGTGCGAACGATCAAAAAACGGTTCCTGGTCATACAATCTTGAGTTATAGTACTTCGCAAAAACCTCCGGGTAATTTTCCTGCCCCCATCCGAGTATTGGCCGCTCTTTAAACCCTTCCCATGACATATCCCAAATGAGAAAACGGGAGCGGATTGTCTTTTCTCCGAGAGAAATATTAGCAAAACGCGAAAGCACTGGGCTTGTTTTTACAAAAGTGGTTTGCCGCACCGCAAAAAAGATTCCCGGAATTACAACCGCAACCGCAAGGATCCCTAGAGCAATTTTTGTGTTTCGCGCCTTACTCAGGTCT
>JAGVPS010000062.1 GCA_020052135.1 Minisyncoccota bacterium | reverse complement strand
TCGTGGCCCGGGACGTCGATGAAGACGATCTGCTTCTCGTAGTCGGGCAGGTCGAGAAAGACGAACCCGAGCTCGATGGTCATGCCCCGCTCTTTCTCCTCGGGCAGGGTGTCGGGGTCGGTGCCGGTCAAGGCTTTGACCAGGGAGGATTTGCCGTGATCGATGTGGGCTAAGATGACAAAATTTCTGATATTGTTCATGAATGCTCTCACTGTAACGATAAAAACGCTGAAATGCAAAGAGATTGATCAGAAAATTGAGAGATGTGTAATGTTTCAGTTGTCCGATTAAACGATCGTTTAATCGGACAACTAATTAAATGTGACGTGGCAAAACAAAAAACCGGCCGCCAGAGGCGACTGATCTTTTTGAATCCCGCTAAAGTTGTTCCCGGCCTTACCCAGGTGGGTGGGCTCAGTCTCGCCTCCACGGAGGTGGACAATTTGCCCGTCCCTATAATGGTTTATTTGATCCGGAACTATATCTGCGGGATCACTAAATAAAACGCACTAAACTTAAAATAGTTTCACATCCCCTGACTTCTCAATCTAAAAACCTCAAGCTCTGGCCGCAACTTTGCCTTGAAGGCGCTGCAGAGCTTGGAGTTCTATTAAGAGTTACTCGTCCACTCCAAACCGTTTATAAATAAATACAGGATTTTTCCCGAACCAAAACTCGATTTCATGTGCCGCTTCTTCGGGCGTTTCTGAAGCATGGACAAGGTTCATAACCGCCCGCTTTTCTTTATTTGCGATTACCGCTGAATCAACGGAAAAATCACCACGAATGGTGCCAAGTTCGGCGTTTGATGGCATAGTGTCTCCTGCAAGCTTGCGCACCATATCCACAGCATGTGTCCCTTGTATCACTATGCGCACCATAGGAGCAGATGTAAGATAGTCTATGAGCCACCTCCGCACCATTTTACCCGCCCCCAAGAGATTCGTAGTTCCCAGTTCTTTTTGCATGTCGTAGCCGTACTTTTCATACGTTGCCTTCGTCTTCTCCCCTAAGCGATGAATCCATTTTTCATCCTTCGGATAATGCCCGTCCACCTGGCTCTTGGTTGCCTGAAACATTTCAAGCGCCACAATTTTCAGATCGCGCTGTTCAATCCGATGAATCACTTCTCCAACCAAACCCTTCCGGACGCCGTCCGGCTTAATCATTAAGAACGTTTTCTCTTCTTTGGGGTGCATCATAGTTTTCATTTAAATAAAGTGAAAATATCAAAATGCAAAATTACAATGTTTAAATTTTAAAATTTTTAACTGTCATTTTACACTTTGATTTTTTAATTTTACATTTGCTCTATACTACCTATCCTTTGTTTTTTTAGCAAGAACAATGCCTAATTCTTTTAGCTGTGAAGGGTCAACCACTGACGGCGCGTCCATCATCGGATCCCTGCCATCACCAGTCTTTGGAAACGCAATCGTTTCTCTGATATTCGGCTCGTTTGAGAGAATCATGATGAGGCGATCAATGCCTGGTGCGATGCCGCCATGAGGAGGAGCGCCAAACTCGAACGCCTGGAGCATGTGGCCAAAATCAGCATCTATCTTTTTATCAGAGAGACCCAGCATGCGGAAAATCTTTTTCTGCATTTCCGAATTGTTAATTCTGATGCTGCCGCTCCCTAATTCATATTGGTTCAGCACAATATCGTAACACCACGAACGGACCGCGTACGGATCCGTGTCGAGCATATGCTCGTCCTCGGGGTTTGGCCGCGAAAACGGGTGGTGAGCTGCGGTCATCTTTCCCTCTTTATCTTTCTCAAAAAGGGGGAAGTCGATAATCCACATAAACGAGAGCTCATTCGGATCGTTCTTGTCCTTTCGGAGATCGGGCTTATCAGTCTTATGTTTTTCCATTGCTTCTTTCCAGCTCATGCGCGGGAAAGGAATGGCTGTAATATGCTTCTCCGGCGCCACGGCCCCGACCAGTTTAATGAGCAGTTCTTCGGTCAAGCTGAGCACGTCTTCCTGAACCACAAAGCTCATTTCTAAATCAAGCTGTGTGAACTCTGGTTGTCTATCGCCCCGGGAATCTTCATCTCTGAAGCAACGGGCGATTTGGAAATACCGCTCGAGGCCAGCCACCATAAGGAGTTGTTTGTACTGTTGGGGAGACTGCGGGAGCGCATAAAATTTTCCAGGGTATACGCGCGAAGGGACCAGGTAGTCGCGCGCGCCTTCAGGGGTTGATTTTCCGAGGACGGGTGTTTCTACTTCAACGAAACTCCGGTCGCTCAAAAAATTCCGCATGAAGTGGATCACCTGATGCCGCAACTTCAAATTTTTTTGCAGACGACTCCGGCGAAGGTCGAGGTAGCGATATTTCAACCGAGTTTCTTCATCGATGTCATGACCGTCCGTATCAAGTGGAAACGGCGGCGTCTCTGCCTGGTTCAAAACTAAAAGATCACTTGCTTGTATTTCAAAATCGCCTGTGACGATCGCAGAATTCCGCATGTTCTCCGGCCGTTTTGCCACCGTGCCGCGGACACGCACCACCCACTCAGCGCGGAGCTTTTGCGCCTCCGGATAGGCCTCTTTTGCGCTCGGCAAGAAAACAACTTGTACTACCCCTCCTCGGTCGCGAAGATCGATAAAAACGAGCTTTCCGTGGTCCCTGCGACCTGCTACCCAGCCCATGAGCTCCACCGCTTCACCCTCCAGCATGACAATCTCTTTCGTCAAAATGCGCATAAAAAAAGTTTAGCACGACTATATAAAAAAGTAATCCCTCGACCCTTCGACATACTCAAGGTCGCTCTGATTACAATCACGTCTATTATGCGATCGCATAATTGACGTGATGCTTAATTACTTTCATTTTCTTGATACACCAAAAGATTGCCACGATCGAGCGAGATGCGGACTGTTCCATTGATGTCAGTTCTAAAGATCTGCGCACTTGCTTTTTTGAGGCGTTCAAGCGCCGTGGGCGTGGGGTGGCCGTAGCTATTCTTCCCAACTTCAATCACGGCAACTTTTGGAGAAACCGCTTTCAAAAAGTCTGCCGTTGAAGAAAATCTTGAACCGTGATGGCCGACTTTTAAAATATCTGCGCGAATATCCCCTGCCTTCACGAGAGCATTTTCAACCGCAAAACCGATGTCGCAGGTGTAGAGGGCGCGCGCGCCTCCCTGTTTGAAAAGCAATACAACACAGGTATCATTTAATTCTTTGCTTTTCAGAAACGTAGTATCTGGCGAGAGTACATCAAATGTCGCATCCACATAGCGGATTTTGTCACCCTTCCGCATTTCAATATACGGGACCTTATGCTCATTACGAATACGATCGAAATCTTTATAAGCGCTAATTTCTCCCTGCCTACCACTTCCCAAAACAACTCCAACCTCATAGCGATCAAGCACATCAATAAGCCCGCCAAAGTGGTCAAGTTGGGGATGCGTCATAACCACAATATCTATATATCGATCCCCTGGCGTAAGCGCCTTTGCAAGCGCCTCAAGTACCTTGCCGTTCGGCGGACCTCCGTCAATGAGTATTTGCGCATCTCCCGGCAGTGTTATGAGCTGGCTATCTCCCTGCCCAACATCGAGGAAATAGAGCGCGCTATCATCCCCGTTTGCTTGTTTCGCGTAGATTGTATGATAGAGAGCCACGTCAAAAACGAGGAGCGCTATCATCCCCAACCACCACTTATGTAAAGGCGATCGTTGCATTTTTTTCTTTAGTTTTTGATACCCATACGACAAATAAAATGAGGCATATATAGTATATAAGTGATAGCCATACGCTCATATGGTCGAATGAAATTGACGCGCGATCAAATCGGGAAAAGAAATCTATGACCCACATTTCGTAGCGCATAAGTATCGATCCTACAAATCCTATGAGCCGTGCCATGAACTGTGATATGAGCGAAATTCCCACCACTAAAAATCCAACGGACATCGTGAGCGGCACGAACGCCAAAATGAGCACATTGGTAAGGATTGATAGTACAGAGAAAGTTCCGAATCGTGACAAAAGAAGGGGCAATACAGCAATTTGAGCCGCGAGCGTTGTGAATAAATTCTCGCGCCACTCTAGAAAACCAGCCCCTCCCGTTACGCGGAAGAAATTCATAAGCGCGGGCCGCACATATACCAAACCCAGGAGCGCTAAAAATGAGAGTTCAAAGCCTATGTCCCATACCAGCACTTTCGGATTTGTAAGCACCATGGCGAAGGCCGCAACGGTAATCGCGTTTCTGAAACTATACGCGCGCGCGACTTGCCCGGCGAGAAGTCCGATGAACCCCATGATCGCCGCGCGCACGACCGATGCCTCCGCGCCTGTCATAAGTACAAACGCGAGAATTGCTACCGTACTCCCGATAAACCGCCATTTTCTGCCGATCCGAAGCGTCCCCAGCATTGCCATCACTGCCGCAGCGATGATAGTGATGTTGTAGCCAGAAAGCGCAACCAAGTGAGTGGTGCCGGTAGTTTTCATTCTTTCCTTAAACTCCTTCGAAAACTCTGCGGTTTCCCCCAGCGTAAGACCGGACATAAACGCGGCTTCTTCAGGAGAAAAACTGCGCGCAAAAGAACTTTCAGCAAAATATTTTAATTTTAAAAGCTGATATTTGATTTTTGATCCCTGATTTTTTGTCATAAGCTCTATGTCTGGAAAACTAACCACGCCAAAAATATTGTCTTTCGCGAGAAAATTTTTTTGCAGATCGCTCGGCGCTTTAACCGCACCTTCAATCGCAACTCGATCACCGTACTCCCATTCGGGATACCGCGCTACTACTGCTCTAATTTTCCCTTGATAGGGCTTATCTAAAATAATAGTAAGATCCTGCGCGTTGAATCCTCTGGACACATCAACCAG
>JAGVPS010000014.1 GCA_020052135.1 Minisyncoccota bacterium | reverse complement strand
ATTATATGTTTCTTAAACATTTCAAGTCAAGGGTTGCAAAAATTAATCAACCCATCCGACGCACCCCGGGCTAAAGACTGGAATTTGCTCAGGGTTGCGCTTCAACATGCTCAGCATCCTTCGAAGCATCCTGAACAATATCGAAGGAATACTGAGGCGGCGCTTACATCTCCATCATAAATAGTATGGTATGGCTTGGCGCCGCCGAATGCATCAAATCCTCTTTTTATTCACTTTATCTCACAAATCTTTCTTTTAAAAAATAACGATATGAAGCCATGGAAACAATAATCACAAAAAAAGTATCCTTAATATCACTCTTACCAATTTGATATTAAAGTTTGGCTCTTTTTTGTTAATCTTGATTAAACTCGTTATGAATAAACAGATCACAATAAGATTAACAAAAACCCAATCCAATTTACCTAACTGCATCGGCAGCAAGGGATTAAACAATACGGCAATGACTACCATAATCCTCATCCAGCTTTTTATATTTAGTTTTTTAGATATATAGGGCACATAAAATAGCTGCTGCGCAGGCTACAAAACGCAGCAAGACATAATAGCCAGATGGGAAAATTGAAGAAATAGCAAATAGGAGCATCACCATTGAAACAATTATAGGAATTTTATTGATTTTAATTTCCATGAAAATACTTCATTCCATAATAATCCAAGTCGCATTTTTATCTTTAAAAAACTCGAATGTCTTTACTTCTCCTTCGGGAACCGGTTGCTGTAATTTATAATCTGGCTGTGCATAAATTTTGGCATTCTTCCATTGGGTAACTTTTCCTTCCAGAAATCTAACTTCTAAATACGATAAATACGGAGGGTTAAATTTCCCGGACATTAAATCCTTGACAGGATATCTCCACACTTCGTATTCTTTACCTTGGATTACCTCTGTTTTTACCTCTGGCGGTTTACCTATTTTTTCCATGACCTCATCTTTGCTCATTTGCAAGGTAATGCCATTTAAATTTTGGTCATAAACATTTTGAGATACATATGTACATCCGAAAAATCCTATCATTAATAAGGCCGAAATCGCTATCATTCTCACATTTCACCTCACTTATTCTACAAACAATTTTTTCACTAATTAATTGAAGGGTGTGCATAATTCCATTGACATTCGCCTCCTGAAGTGCTTAAATTTCAATTGGTTATGAAAACTATATTCCTGTCTACCGACAGGTAGAGAATCCTACCCGCGGAGCAAAAAGTTTTAGCATTTGTTTGAGCCATTTTACTTACTACCCCGAGTAGGACGTTAGAACTTTTGACTTGTTAGATGCAAAAGAGTAGCCTGAAGTCAGACAGTTCAATCGGGAGATAAAAATGAATCCGAGTGTGTCCGCACAGAACGAGTTTGTCGCCCTGGACGAGGAATACAGAGCGTACATCGACAAACTGAAAGCAGGATGGCTTTCCAAAGATCGGGTGACCTCAAAGAATGTGTACGAAGTAATGCGTCCAGAGGAACGTGCACAGGTACACCAACGCATTGCTCGATGGGGCAGATACGTAACCCCATTTGCAGAGGCGTGGTGGAAAGAACGAGGGTACGGCGTCGTTTGGCCCGATGACGACTCAAAACCGATGCAAGTTTACAAGTTAGAGGCCGCTTGACCGCCCACCGAAAGCCACACGGCTTTGGTCGGGCGGTTTTCATTTTGAAAAATCAGGGATGTGAACGTAAGGGTTATTCTGAAAATAGGCTCTAACGTCGTCCAAGACGCGGAGCCAGATAGGATGAACATCAGCAATAACAGGGGCATAAGTAATCTACTCCGTACTATGGTAAAAAACGTGAAAAAGTAAGAAAAAAAGTGGTTTTTCACGATTACAGTTGACAAAAGCGTGAAAAAGACTATACTTTTCCTATATGGCAAAAACATCTGCAGTATTTAATAAAATCAATTTACTCAGGGAAAGATACTACAAAGCATCGATAGGAAAGGATGCGCTTATCAAGCTTATAAGCGAAGCTGAAATCGCAGATCAGGTATACAACTCGAACGCTATCGAGAACAGTACGCTGAGTCTTGAAGAGACAGAGAAGATACTTCTCCAGATCGATTTGGACCGGTATATTTCTGAACGGGAAATATTTGAAGCAAAAAATCTTGCTCGAGTTGTGTCCTACATCGACAAAAGAGCTAAAGAGCAAGAGCTCGGCTTTGACGTTATCTTGTCACTCCACAAAATGCTCATGTCAAATATCCGCGATGAAATTGCCGGAAGGTTTCGCAAAGATGACGAGTATGTTCGTATCGGAAGTCATATTGCTCCCGCTCCAAAAGAAATAAACGGAAGTCTTGAGAAAATGTTTGGAGAATTCAATGCGAAAAGTCATGAAAATATCATCAAACGCATCGCACGGCTTCATCTCGCCTTTGAATACCTCCACCCATTTAATGATGGAAATGGCCGTATTGGCCGAGTCATCAACAACTACCTGCTTATACGGGAAGGCTTCGTGCCGATAAATATTAAGTTCATCGATAGAAAGAAATACTACGATGCGTTCAAAGAATTCCAAACGAATAGCAAAACATCAGTCATGGAAGAAATAGTCGGTCGTGCGCTCACGAACAGCTATCACAAGCGGTTGGCGTATTTAGAAGGCAAGAAGATTGTCATGCTTTCTGACTATGCAAAGAGCAATAAAATCTCTCACTCTAACCTTATCAATAAGGCGACTCGCCAAACCATCGAGGCATTTTTAGAAAAGGGCGTCTGGAAGATTGGAGAGGAGTCTTTGAATGGCAAGGAGGAACAAAAATAAATTTATGAAAATAAAAGATTTACCAAAATCAGATAGGCCGCGGGAGAAGCTTGTGGCTAAAGGAGCGGAGAATCTTAAGGACTCGGAGCTTTTGGCTATTCTTTTGCGGACCGGCAAGGCCGGAAAAAATGTCATTGAAATCGCATCCCAGATTTTAACCAAGCATTCCAAAAAGCGGCTTCTGCAAATGACCTATCAGGACTTGGTAAAGATAGACGGCATTGATTCCGCCAAAGCAACAACCCTCCCGTATTAGCTCATCTAAGAATCTAACCCTAGCTTCCTCCCCGGCGTGCTTGTGATTTGTTGCTAAATATCTTGCTTGTCAGTGTATCAATCTCCCGCCGAAGAGCAACCGGATTAAGTTCTTGGTATTGTTCGCGCAACTTCTCTTTTGTTTCCTTCGGCACATCTTTAGACTCACATACTCTCTGAAATGGTGTCTTGGCTTGATCGTATCTTTTAATGATTCTTGCCCCCACTCTCATCCGTTCCACGCATTTGACTGAAGGCAAAAAGAAATTGATGTAGTCACGCAAAGCTCCTCGGTATAACTCGTTCATCAGATCCACTTGCTCTTGTGTTTCAACCCGAGTGTATCCCAGTACCCTGCGCACACAGGTCCAGTTCTTCTACTCGATGTGGGCATTGTCGTTCTTCTTGTACGGTCGTGAGCGGGTGAAGACAATGTTTTCTTTCTCGCAGTACGCCACCATCTCCCAGTTGATGAACTCCGAACCGTTGTCGGAATCTAACCCGAGGAGGGGAAAAGGCAGTCGCCTGTGGATATTCTTGATGCCTTGGTGCACCCGCTCTTGGGCTTTGCCGATCACTGCTTCGGCCTCAAACCAGCCACTCCACACATCAGTACTGTCGAGGGTATTAGCGAACTCTCCAGTAGCCGAATCACCACACTGGGCGACAAGATCAATTTCCAAGAAGCCTGGTTTTGTTTCCTGCCAGTGGCCCACCCGCAAAGGTATCTGATGCTTGAGCAGTGTGCCCGGCCGGGTGGTGCCACCCACACGATTGGTTTCCCGTTCCCTGATGCCAGTGAGCAAGCGCTTTAGCGTACCCAGGCTAATGACCCGTATCTTTTGTTCCGTGAAGGGATCGATCTCGAATTCATGGCACGAGACCAGCTTGTCGAGCATCTCTCCCAAGTTTGGATGCAAACGTTCGGCGCAAATGTTGTCATACGCTTTCCAGATGACGGCTACGCCTTCTTGCGTGGCCATGTCGTACAGGCGCTCTCTTCTCCTTGTGTGCTTGCCAGCCACCATCCACTCCAAGGCCGGTGTGAGTTGGTACGCTCGCAGTTTGGTGATGGCGTACTTGCGCTCATACCCCGTATTGGCACAGAACTCATCCAGTATCCGGCCCTTGTCTGCTTTGTTCGCGGCTAGATACCTAGCCAGGATATCCTTGGTTAATTCGTGTTTTGCGTGCATGTTCATATGCACGCCATGGTATGGATTTTGGTGAGCTAACGATACCCGCCATGGTTAGATTTTTCGTGAGCTAATTCGAATAGTTGACTTATTGGGATGCTTTCGTATATAATTGGATATAGTTATCTATATACCCTGCACCTTAAGGGTCTTACTGTCTAAGGTGCAGGGTATAGCATCAAAATATATCAAAAATATGAGCGAAAATAGCTTCAACAAACGAATAAAACTAAGCCAGGAGATTCTTGGTAAAATTGCCAAAATTGACGAGTTTAAGGGTCTTTGGCATGGCAGTTTGCGACTCTCTCCACAGATTTTGGGTCGGCTTAAGTCATCGGTGATCATTACATCTACCGGTGCCTCAACCCGTATTGAAGGATCAAAAATGAGCGACGAGGAAGTGGCTCGTCTTTTGCGTGGGCTAAAATCTAATCCTCCCAAGAACCGTGACGAGCAGGAAGTCGCCGGTTATGCCGATTTACTCGGAAGAGTTTTTGACCACTACCGCACGCTCAAATTGACCGAGAATAATATTCTGCACTTCCATAGCATTCTTTTGCAATTCTCTAACAAGGATCAGTCGCATAAAGGCAAGTATAAAGATTCCGATAATGCGGTAGTGATGAAAAATGAGAGAGGGGAAGAAATTGTTCTATTCAATCCGACTAAACCATATTTGGTCAAACCGGAAATGGAAGCGATCATTGACTGGACAAATCAGGAGCTCGAAAAGAAAGAACTCCACCCCGTGCTTATTATTGCCAATTTTGTTTTTGAATTTTTGGCGATTCACCCGTTCCTTGATGGCAACGGCCGTCTTAGCCGTGCTCTGACAAACTTGCTTTTGCTTCGAAATGATTATGCCCATGTGCCGTATGCTTCGCTTGACGAAATTATCGAGGAACGCAAAGACAGTTATTATCTCGCTCTCCGAGCAACGCAAAACAATCACAAAACGGAGAATGAAGATATTACGCCATGGCTGAATTTTTTGCTTGATGCATTGCTGACTCAAGGCGATGTTGCTCGAAAACTGATGAATGCCGAACAACCGGAAAAACTTTTGTCCGAAAGACAAGAGCAGGTTTTCGCTATCCTAAAAGACGGCGAGACTTTGGGCGTGGCTGAAATCGATAAACGTCTCAATGGTTCAGTACCGCAGGTCACTATCAAGCAATCTCTCGCTAGATTGGTGGCTTTGCGTTTGGTTGAACGAGTCGGTCAAGGCCGGGGTGTGAGATACACCCTGCACCATAAATAGTATGTTTTATATGTATATTCTAAAAAGTGGCAAAGATGGCAAATGCTATATAGGTTCAACAAATGATCTAAAGAAAAGATTAAAATTGCACAATGATGGTAAAGTTTTTTCGACCAAAACCAGACGACCGTTAGCTCTAGTGTATTATGAAGCATTTTATTCGGAAATTGACGCAAGACAAAGAGAACAAAAATTAAAAAACTACGGGAAAGCAACATCGGAACTTTATAAGAAAATCAGTAATTCCCTGAATGATATTTATGGTGCAGGGTACAAGAAACTATAACGTTATGCCAAAGGAAATCGCCATCAAAACTAAAAAGGAAATTCATTATAGGTGCAAAAAGTGCGGGGATGAAATTTATTGGAATACGCACAAGAAAATGATTATGTGCAAATGCGGCGCCCTCGAAGTGGACGGATGCGAGTTTTATGTGCGCCTTATTGGTAATGAAGCCGATCGGGAAGAAATTAAAAAGGAGAGAAAAACATGAAAATAAAAGACTTGCCAAAAGTAGATAGACCGCGAGAAAAACTGGAGAAATACGGCCCCGAGCGGCTTTCGAATTCCGAACTTTTGGCTATTCTTTTACGAACCGGAAGCAAGGGCATAAATGTTGTGGAGTTATCAGGTAAGATTTTAAGGAAATTCAGTGGCGCTGGATTGGCCAAAGCGTCGGCCAAAGAATTGAAAAATACATTTGGTCTTGGAAGCGCGAAAGCGTGTGAAATCGTCGCCTGCTACGAACTTGGTCGTCGGCACCTGCAGAATAAGCAATCGATTCTGCTTTTATCGCCAAAAGATGTTTGGGACGAACTCAAGGATATTCGTGATCATAAAAAAGAACATTTTGTTATTTTTTTCCTTGATTCAAGAAATCAGGAAATCAAGCGTGAAATCGTTTCAGTCGGCTCCCTTAACACCAATCTCGTTCATCCGCGCGAAGTGTTCGAGCCAGCTGTCCGGCATTTGGCCGCGCAGGTAATTATTGCTCACAATCATCCGGCCGGTGATCCATCGCCATCACAAGAAGATTCGGACATCACTAAGCAATTGGTCGATGCTGGTAAGCTTCTCGGCATCGAAGTAAAAGACCATGTGATTGTAAGCAAAACGATTTTTTTCAGTTTTAAGGAACATAAATTATTGTAAAAAATATGGCAACACCACAATGGATTAAAAAATTAGGCGGACATGCTGGCGAATTATATGTCGCGGCAGAATTATCTAAAAGAGGCATACCGAATGCCTTGCTTCCAGAGAATTTTTCGGACAATGACATCCTTTTTGGCCAGCAAGATGGTAAAGTGCTGGGCTATATTCAGGTAAAATCTTGTCATCCAGATAGGGCGAACACTTTTATTTTAAGAGAAACTGATGAAAAGTGGATATACGCAGACGATAATCAGTTTGTAGTTTTTGTTTGGTTGGGTTCACCGAAAAAGAACGAGGGTCCAAAATATTGGATTGCGAGTAAAAAAATGGTTGGGATTGCTTGCCAGAAACATTCGGCTCACGGAACTTCGAATTGGGAACGCAGATTTTCCTTGAATGATCTCAATAAAAACTGGGAGGGCAATTGGGATTTGATAGAAAACTTACTCAAAAAAACAGCAGATTGAATTTAGAGAAGATATATTATGGCTACACAAGATACAACCGGCCCCATTAGAAATCCTTCGGATTCTAACGGGGCAAGAAAAAAGTTCATGCGCGAGACTGATGCGCGTATTTTAATTGACAGAAAGCTCCGCGAAGCTGGTTGGGACCCAGAAGATAAAAACCAAGTCATTACTGAAGAAACCTCGCAAGCCGGACGCGCTGATTACATCTT
>JAGVPS010000038.1 GCA_020052135.1 Minisyncoccota bacterium | reverse complement strand
TGCCGGGTACCCATCTTTACCTCATCACGATTCCCATCTACGCGGGAAACGCACGATCCTTTTCCCTCATGTCGTCTTCGCGCATGCGCGTCGTTACGGACACAAGCGAGGACATGCTTTTCTGGGATCATGTGCGCGTCGCGGAGGAGATCATACTCCGCGAAGAACCTCGCTGACGCTCAAGGGCTCGCGCTCAACCGCCGGACTAATCGGCGGATTTTTTTGCGTACATTTCTACCTTTTTACTAAGAGCATACCTAAAAAAATGAGTAGCATAATGAGCACTATGGTGCCGCCCGTCGCGAGATTCGCATAAAACGAAATCACAATTCCCGAAAGCACCGAAACAAGCGAGATGATTTCCGCGGCAATAATCGTTTTTGCAAAACTCATTCGCAACTGAAGCGCCGTCACGACGGGTATCACAATAAGAGCCGCAATGAGGAGCACGCCTACAATGGGAATCGCCAGAGAAACCGTAAGCGCGGAAAGAAGCATGAGTACGGTGTTCATGGATCGCGTAGGAATCCCGCTTACGTGCGCCGCTTCCTCGTCGAAGGTGATATACACAAGCTCTTTGTAAAATGCGACTAACACCGCAATCACGACTACCGCAAGTCCGAGGATGAGATAGACATCGGTTTCCGTAACCGTCACGATGCTGCCAAATAAATAATTAAAGAGACTCGCGGTAAACCCATGCGCAAGCCCCAAGAGCACCACGGCGAGCGCCAAACTTCCCGAGAGGAAGAGCGCGAGCGCGGATTCTCCGTATATTTTTTTTGCGGAACGGAGCCGCTCAATGCCTAAAGAAGAAATGAGCGTCACTCCAATCGCTGAAATAATAGGGCTTATCCCCAGGAGCGCGCCGATGGCCACTCCCGCAAGGGATACATGCGCCAAGGTATCTGCGATAAGAGAATACCTGCGAAGGACGAGAAAGATGCCGATTAGGGGCGCGATGATCGCCACCATGCTTCCTGCGAGAAGACCGCGTACGACGAAGCTATATTGAAAAATCTGCGGGAGTTCCATATTAGTGCGGATGCTGATGCGTGATAATTTTGAAATCACCTTCGAAAAGGGAATTTAGCCGGTTTTCTTTTAGGAAATCCTCGGCAGGCGTATGGCACACGAGTTTTCGGTCAATGCACGCGACATGTTTTGCCTCCTTCACCACCATTTCAATATCGTGGGATACGAGCACCAGCGTGAGACCCCGATCCGTATTCAACCTCTTTAAGAGCGCATAAAATTCGCTTGCGGCTCGTGGATCAACTCCAATCGTCGGCTCATCCAAAAAAATGATTTCCGGCTCGGTTGCGAGCGCACGCGCGATAAACACCCGTTGTTGCTCGCCACCAGAAAGGTCGCCGATCAGACGGTGTATGTGACTTTCCATGCCCACCTCCGTGAGCACTCGCCGCACTATTGCTTTATCCTCCGCGGTGACGCCCTTCAGCAATCCACGGCGAGCGTATCTGCCCATAAGCACCACCTCGCCAACGGTCGCGGGAAAGTTGACGTCGAAATTAGTTACCTTCTGCGGCACGTAGCCGATTTTTTCCCACGCCCTGAATTCAGACACTTCTTTTCCAAATATACGTGCACGACCAGAGCTTGGCAGAAGAAGTCCGATAATGATCTTTAAGAGTGTGGTTTTGCCCGCTCCATTAGGGCCTACAATACCCAAATAATCCCCGCGCGGCACCGTAAGACTGATGTGCCGTAATACCTCATTTTTTCCATACACAAACGAGACGTCTTCAACCTCAATGATGTTTTCCGTTTGTTCTATTTGCATTCGAGTGCGATTTTTAGATTATTAAGGTTAGTTTTCATTTCTGTGAAATAGTCTTTTCCCGCACGTATCTCTTCTAGGGTCAGCCCCTCAAGGGGGTTCAGCACTAATGTTTTTGCCCCCACTTCCCGGGCCAGCACCTCCGCAAGCTTGGGACTCACGAGCGTCTCAAAGAAAATATACCGTATGTCATACTGCCGTGCAAAGTCGACAATTTTCGCGAGCTCTTGCTGAGATGGTTCGATGTCTGGCGATATCCCCGTCACCGCAACCTGCGCTAACCCGTATTCGACCGCAAGATACCCAAAGGCGGCATGCGCGGTAACGATTGATTTTTGGGAACATTCGCTGAGTTTAGTGCTATATTCTTCGTCCAGCGCGCCAAGTTTTCCGTTAAGGATTTCTGCATTCGCCTCATACACTGCGACATGCTCAGGATTCTGCGCGATAAATTCCTCCTTAATTTTTTCAGCCATCTCTGATGCAAGCCGAGGACTCAACCATACATGTGGATCAATAACCTCCTCTTCGGAAAAACTCCTGACAGCAAGCCCTTCTCCAACAATAATGATTTTTGTTTTTCCGGCGCTAAGATTTTTTTGTATATTTTGAAGCCAGGGTTCAAGCCCATTACCGTTTACAACGAGAAAATCGCTTCCATAGATACGAGAGATGTCCCAAGCCGTCGGTTCATACTCATGAGGCTCCGCGCCCGCCGGGGTGACTGTAAAAACCTCCGCCCTATCACCCCCTATCTCCTGCGCAAAAAAATAGAGCGGGTAAAAGCTTGCGGCTACTTGCAGTTTCTCGGTATTCTCTCTCGGCGCTTCATTGCCTCTCAAAAAACCCCAGCGCATCAGTGCGAACACGGCGAGTATCAGAAACGCAAGTGGTATGTACTTTTTATACATGTCTATAGTTCCTATGAGTTTAATCTAAATGTTATTAATTTGCAATTACTAAAATAGATGTCCAAAAATCTTTGACAATTTTTTTCACTTTTTCTATACTGTACATGCTTCCTCGTGTGGGGAGAATAATGACTCCTTTCCTGAAGCGATCCTCGAAAATACAAGGGCGACTTGAATGAAAACGAGTATGTTGCTTGCGCTTGCGCTCGTGAGCACTGCCTGCGGTGAAGGTAGCGCCACGGATGTGATGAAGATGGGGCAAGAGCCTGTGGCGCCCATAGCGCCCAAGGCTGAAGTTGTGCTGAATGTCGTACAGAAAACGACAGTGATTCAAACCAAGAGCGGCATCAAGTTCCACATCCACTTTGCCATCGTAGAACCTGTCGTAAGACTTCTTGCTCCAGCCGGGACCACGCGAATCGTCTCCATAGACGTCATCCCGACTTTCTTGGGACTGTCTCTGGAGCCATTTCACTATTTCGGCGCGGTCGGAGTGGCAGATGTGAAGCCTCTCGAGCTCCCGGTCAAGGATGGATACCCTGTCGGGGCTACATTGGCAGAGAGCACTCTCGTCTTCAAGAACGAGTTCACCCGCCCCCCAGTCGATCTGGTAACTC
>JAGVPS010000006.1 GCA_020052135.1 Minisyncoccota bacterium | reverse complement strand
TAGCATAAGCAAAATCTTTTGTTCGATCAGCCTGAGAAGCGGTGTCGTAGATTACCCGCGCTGTCGCTGGCTTATTGGTTTTCCATGACACAATAACATCGCCATTGTCTTGTGTTTCAATCTTTGTATCAGATGCGGTAAGCGCGGGTTCTGCCGTGGGCGGCGGAGTAGTCGATCCGCCAGTTGGAGGAGGAGGCGTTACAGTGCCGAGAAAAACATTCTCTACTCCTATCGTATACGTTTTCGTTGCCGAGCCATAACTATTCGATGCCTGCACTGTTACCGTATACGATGTTCCTCCCTGCGTGTATGTGGGCGTCCAGCTAATCACGCCTGTCGCGGGATTGATGATCATGCCTGCTGGGGCAGAAAGAAGCTGATAGGTCAGCGCTCCCGCATTGCTTGTCGCATATGCCCCATACGTATAGAGCTGTCCTTCAACGGCTACGAGCGGGGGATTGAAAGTTAAAAATTGAGGAGCCTGTGTCCCGTACGTTGACGGGTTGTAAAAGCCGCCGCCAACGGTGATAAGTACCGTCATGTCGGTATACGACAAACCATCGGAAGCACGGAAAGTTATATAGTAACTTCCTAGCTGGTTGGAGCTCGGAGTCCAATTGAATGAACGAGTGAATGTATTGAAGGTAGATCCCGAAGGGAGGTTAAACGCGCTGTAATTGAGCGCGTCTCCGTTTGGATCGGACGCGTATACAGTGAAGGAAATATATTGACCCACTGAAGCGCTCTGCGTACCCGTTTGGTTCCATGTCGGAGCTTGATTGCCATAGCCGTACCCGCCTCCATAGTTGGGGGGATTATTATAGCAATTGTAGTACGGGTAATTATTACAGTTGCCGTAGTAACTTTGTCCGACGCTAATAGGCACGAACATATCAACCTGATTGACGCCATCCGATACGCGGAACGTTATGGTGTAGGTGCCAACCTGGTTCTGGCTTGGATACCATATAAATGTCTTACTTGAAGTATTGAATGACGCGCCTCCAGGCAAGTTAAACGCGCTGTAGGTCAAGTAGTCGCCGTTTGGATCAGAAGCGTAAACGGTAAATTGGAGAAGTTGGCCTGGCGTGGTGTTCAAGCTGCCAGTCTGATTCCATACTGGCGCGTTATTGTTGCCGGAACCGCTACCAGAAGCGATAACTGTTATGGTTACGTTCATATCCACGCTCGAAAAAGCGTCAGATACGCGAAAAGTTATAGTATATGTGCCGGCTTGATTTGAATTTGGAGTCCACGAAAAAGTTTTCGTGGAACTGTTAAAGCTTGCTCCCGACGGGAGATTGAGCACGCTATACATGAGCGCATCGCCATTTGGATCAGAGGCAAATACGTTGAATTGAATTGTCTGACCCACAACTGCTGTTTGAGTGGGGGTCGGTGACCATATAGGCGGCTGATTGCCAGCACCGCCTCCTGGCGGGTTTCCGGGAAAGGAACTTTTTTGGCCGCAGAGCAAGAGGTAGTTATGTTGTTTTGCCACCTCTCCTTGATTGAAGCGGATGTAACCGTCCTGGTTGATGTTTATTTTAGGGTTGCTTGCACCACTGTAAATAACCGAGCTTACGAGCGATTGGCTGGTCGTGAGAATATCAATTTTCAAATAATGCTCGCCTCCTGCACCGCCCTCATAGCGCAACGCCTCACCTGCGTATACAATAACCAGCTTAGTTTCTGGCCAGGTGACTTTAATATCATTTTTTTGTTTAACGGTGAGAATATTGTTTCCATCCCGATCGTTGATAATCGCGGAATCTCCGTCTTGCGTTGGAGTGGTGGGCTTAATATCTTGCGCGTAAATAAGCTTTTGACTGTTATAAAGCTCATTAAGACAGAGATTGTTAATATCCATCGCGGCTTCTGCTGGAGTCGCAAAATACCCGCTCATGAGAGCGAGTGTAATTAAAAATATTGTGGCGCAACGAGTAAATGTGTTCATAGTTGATTTCGTAAAAATGATAGACAGATTATAGCACCTCAAAAGAAAATAGTCAAGAGGTGCAGATTCTCTCATCTAAAATAACGTTTTTTGTGGATACTACGTGACTTTTTAGGAGTACAGCACCATCGACTTAACTTAAGGCACTCGACTCTTTTTCAAAGGGTGGCTTGCCACGAGCGAGGCCGAATAAAGCACTGGACGAGTCGAGTGGACCTAGGGGGAATCGAGCCCCCGCCTCCTCGTTGCAAACGAGGCGTTCTACCACTGAACTATAGGCCCTTAAATCATATCTTCGATATGATCGGGCGATTCTCTGTAATGCAGAGAATTTAGCCTTATCATTTTGAAAATTGCTCAGGCGCTCCGCACGGCGGATTTAGCCCTTTATTTGTGAAAAACATTCTAACATATTTGTTTACACTGAGCGAGCATTCGACGGGACTCATGCCAAGGTGAAATGAGACGAAGTACCCTCAGAAGGAATCGGACCTCCATCGTACCCTTAGGACGGGTCTGCTCTGATCCATTGAGCTATGAGGGCGTATCGGGTATATTTATGCCATAATAAATCCATATTTGGAAGGGTGTGCCGAATGGTAAGGCACCAGTTTCGAAAACTGGCGCTCCGCAAGGGGCTTGTGGGTTCGAGTCCCACCCCTTCCGCCAATTAGGAAATGAAGTTATTGGCTCGCCCGCTCCCACTTCGCCCTTCGGGCTTCGAGGGACAAGTACGCGGGCTCGCCAGCCCTGCCTGCGGCAGGCAGGCGTTTTTTGGGGAAATTTTCCTTCGACTTCGCTCAGGATAGTGAGTCTGTCGAATCACAAGACGCTTTGCCTGCCCGCCGAAGTTTCAACGTAGGCGGGAATTCAGTAAGGCCAAAAGCGGGCTTCCCTCATTTTCTTCATAATGGACTTTTGATATTTTTTAGTCTTGGATTAGTAACATGTGTATAAATTTGGGTAGTCCTAATATTTTGATGGCCCAGAAGCTCCTGAACATAACGGACGTCAACGCCATTTTCCAAAAGATGTGTTGCAAAGCTGTGGCGAAGACTATGAAAAGTAACATCTTTTTTAATACCACTCTTTTTTAAAGCGTTTTCGAATATCTTCTGTGCTGTTCGTGTTGTTAGTTTTCCCCCGCGCTCACTTTCGAAAACATAGGCAGCTTGATTTTTTGTAGCAATTATCTGATTTAGATCACTTACTAACTTTTCCGACAAAACACTAATACGATCTTTGCGTCCTTTTGATTGCCTGATCTGAATTGTCAATTCAGGTAAACAAACATCTTTAACTTTTAATTCAACAACTTCACTTACTCGCAGTCCCGAGCTGTATGAAATAGACAATAATAATTTGTGTTTAGTATTCTGCACGGAATTTATTATTTGTTCTATCTCCAATTTCGATAATACGACAGGCAAACTATTAGGCTTTTTAGCTGAGCGAACTTCGATTTTCAAGGCTGTCCGAATGACTTCCTGATAAAAAAACTTGATAGCGTTTAAAAATAAATTTCTGCTCTGAGGAGAAGTCCCTTTTCGCTCACACTGTAATAAAAAATCACGGATACTTTCTTGATCAAGTATTTCCAAGTGGTCTTTT
>JAGVPS010000018.1 GCA_020052135.1 Minisyncoccota bacterium | reverse complement strand
GCAAAGATCAAAATGACAAGGCAAAATTTAAAATTTTAAACTGTCATTTTACACTTTGATATTTACATTTTGCATTAGTATGACCCCGTAACGACTTGTTCTGTATCAGCATAATGCTGATCAGACGGAATAAGGTGAAACATCCTTATTAATATGCCGACTCCGCACTCTTTTGTATGAAAGAACGGAGAAGATATAGTCTACACCCTTGGTGACAAGGGAAGATCGTTAGATTCGTAGTCATTTGTATCATCCGTACAATTTGTATATTGGTATCGATACTACGAGTAAAGCGAGTATGTGACGAGAGGACCGGGATGAACGCACCGCTGGTCTGTCGGCTTTGGTACCAACTGAAATGCCGAGTAGCTATGTGCGGACGGGATAAGCGCTGAAAGCATCTAAGCACGAAGCCTCACCCAAGATTAGGTGTCAGTTTTTATCGCAAGATAAAAACAATGGTTCGTGGAAGACTACCACGTTGATAGGCTCTAGGTGTACGCGCAGTAATGCGTTTAGCCGAGGAGTACTAATAAACCATAGACTAAACACGCATATTTTTCGTAACGGAGAGCACGGATATCCGTGCCTTAAAGACACATCATAAGTATTCTAAAAAATCTCCCTGCTGATTTCCTGGTAATTCAACTGCATGTGACCCACCTCTTCCCATTCCGAACAGAGTCGTGAAAGCGTGCAGTCCCAATGATACTGTCTCGCTCCGCGAGACGGAAAAGTACGGGTTTGCCGGGAATTCAGCGGGGAGATTTTTATATGCGCGACATAGGAAAACGCGGAGTTAAAACTTCTGATATAATTTCTCTATGTCTCACTACACGGAAAAAGACACCAATCGCATGAACTGGTCTGAGTTCGATGACTTGATTGATGTACTTATACAGAAAATCAAAACTCATTTTGGAGATGTTAAACAGGTTCATGTAATATCACAACTCCACAGAACTGGGGGAATAGTTGGGAGCGTGCTTGCTATAAAAATGGGAGTTGTTCCTCTCCTGCCAGTACAATTTAAGTACTCGTATAACCCAAAGAAGATTAACCAAATTATTTCAGTGCCAGACATCCTTGTTGAGGTTCCCGAAAATATGAACGTACTGCTTGCCGAGGGTAATACGAGTTCGGGCTCAATAGCAAAAGAAGCTGCAAGAGTTATAAAAGAAAAGTATCCTAAAGCAAAAATCTATCTTGCCACACTCTCAAAAGTCTTTGGTGGTTTTGAAAAGCTAGAGAATATCGAAGAAGTATTTTATGGCGTGATGACGGATGAAAATTTCAAAGCAACAGACGAAGAGAAAAAAAGATTTAACCTAAGGGCCGGAATAACCATTTTCCCGTGGGAAAATCCTAAAAGCGAACTAGAGGACATTAACGCTCTTTAATACCGGCCCCTCACACATCAGGCACATAAACATATCTCTCTTGTCGCCACATGGTCGTTTTAACGTCGTTTGTAATGCGGATAATGAAAGAAGATCAGGGCGTTGCCGCTATACAATAGTAGCGCTTCATTTTTCTGCCTTTCTTGAGGTATACTCGAACCATACATCTCATGCGTTCCACTTTTTTAAAACAAGTTATCTACGGGATCTTCTATATCGTTATTATTGGGGGAGTCGGATACGGCGTTTTTATCATGGCGCGCGGAACTCCCACCTGTTTTGACAATCGGCAAAATCAGCAAGAAGAGGAGGTGGACTGCGGTGGCTCGTGTGTGCCCTGTGCCCTAAAGCGGCTGAAACCCATTACGGCATCTCCGGTTACGCTCATATCAAACCCCGATGATTCCCTGTCCCTATTCTTCGAAGTTTCAAATGCCAATGCCAATTATGGAGCGGAAAAATTTTCCTATACCGTGACGCTTTATAACACTTCGGGAGCTCCGGAAACCAATTTCTCGCGCACCTCTTTCATATACCCTTCAGAGATACGGACCATTGCAGAAGTAGGATTATCATTTACGGGCGCATCTATCGCGCGCGCGGAAGTAACCATATCTGATCTGGTATGGCGCGAAGGCACGCTCTTCTCAAAGCCGCTCATTGAGACACGCGAAGTTTCTGTAAGCGTAGATCCTCTGAAACATGAACTTCGTATACAAGGCTTGGTTTCCAATAAAAATTCGTTTGGCCTTGCTCGGGTGGGAATAGGCGCGATTGTTAACTCAGAGAATATGCCTTTGGGGGTTTCGAAAACCGCCGTTACCGATCTTGCCGCGTTTGAGGAGCGGGCATTTTCCATTTTTATTCCGTGGACGGAGAGCGCCTCAGTAGCGGTTTCCGATGTGCTCTTGTTTACCGAAAGCGTGCGGTAGTGTGTACGAGAATCTTATGTGGCTTGCTTCGTTAAAACGGCAGAACGTATGGCTCTATGGCGCCTGTGTGGTTCTCGCCATAGCGAGCCTCACGAGCATTTGGAGTTCTCGGCCAGGGTTAGTAAAAGCTCAATCTTTTTGGTTTCTTGCGGCGCTCGTCATTATTCTCATACTCGGATCTCTTGATCTCCGGCCTGTCATGAGTTATCGATGGGCTATATTTGGAGTTTATTTCCTCTCACTTCTCCTCCTTATTGCCGCATTTTTCTTCGCGCCCGTTATCCGTGAAACGCGAAGTTGGCTTGCCATCGGCCCCTTACGATTTCAGCCTGCGGAGTTTTCAAAAATTGCGCTTATTATCCTACTCGCGTACTTTTTGTCTCGCCGACATAACCGTATTGGGCAGACAGCGAATATCGCCGTCAGTTTTATTTACACGCTCATTCCCACAATTTTCATCTTACTTCAGCCAGACTGGGGCTCGGCATTGGTCATGTTCGGATTATGGGTCGGGTTTTTATTTGTATCTGGCGTTCAAGCGAGGCATATTGTTATGGGTTTTGGCATCGCGCTTATTGTGGCATGCGTTGCTTGGTTTTTTATATTGGCGCCGTACCAAAAAGAGCGCATGATAGGTTTTTTAAAACCAGCGTACGATCCTCTCGGAATAAACTATAGCGTCATACAATCCAAGATTGCTATTGGCTCTGGAGGCATATGGGGAAAAGGATTTCAACAAGGCACGCAAACGCAACTTGGATTTCTCACGGAGCCGGCAACTGATTTTATTTTTGCGGCTCTTGTTGAGGAGTGGGGGATCGCGGGAGCGTTTGTCGTGTTGGGAGCTTTTATGCTTCTTATTGTTTCCGTCGTTCGCATCGGTCTTCGCTTAGAATATCCGCTCTCGCAGTTCGTGTGTTTGGGAGCGGTGGTGTTATTTCTTGTTGAATTTGCGTTAAACGTCGGTTCAAACATTGGTTTTGTGCCGGTGGTAGGGGTTACGTTTCCGTTTGTCAGTTATGGGGGGTCGAGCCTTTTAACGAAGGCGATGCTCATAGGCATTATCCAGAGCATTGCCGCACGATCTTCCTTCTAGTTATGCGTCTTTCTCGCCCTACCACACTATATATTTCATTAGGGATTATCCTTGCTGTCGGATATCTTTTCTATTTTTATTATCTTATAGCCGCTCCGCAGGAAAACGTCGTATCGCCCGTGGTTACGATAGTGTCCGGAGAAAGTGTTGGCACCATAGCACAAAGTCTTAAGGAGGCGCATCTTATTCGCTCATCGCGCGCCTTTGTTTTTTTGAGCTTGGTGAGTGGCCGAGCGCACCGGCTGTTACCGGGCAGATATGCATTTAACGGAGATGAGAGCGCTTCTGCAATTTTACATATACTCGCCCTCGGGCCTCCTATAAAACAGGTGCTTATTCCCGAGGGAAGCACCATAAAAGAAATTGACATGCTTCTTGCTGAAGCAGGCGTAATAGATAGAGGGACGTTCACCGCTCTCGATCCCGCTACTTTTGTGGG
>JAGVPS010000042.1 GCA_020052135.1 Minisyncoccota bacterium | reverse complement strand
TCGCCTTTCCTGCGGCTCATTTTTTCGATAACAATTCCTGAATATTTTTCAGGCGCCTCCAGCCACGCATCTTCGTGCGGCTCCATCGTCTTTCCATTTTCCTCATTAAATATAACCTCCGGGCGAGACACCTGCAGTTCATATCCTTCACGCCGCATTTTTTCGATAAGAATCGCAAGGTGTAGCTCACCTCGGCCCGCCACAATAAATTCATCAGGAGATTTACCCTGCTTTACATCAAGCGCCACATCGTTATCAAGCTCTTTCTCAAGCCGCTCTTTCAAATTTCGAGACGTGCAATATTCACCCTCTTTACCCGCAAACGGTGAATTGTTGACGCTAAAAATCATCTTCACCGTCGGCCGTTCAATCATGATTGGAGGAAGCGCCTCAGGGACGGCAACATCGGCAATGGTGTCCCCAATAGAAATTCCTTCAATACCCGCAATGGCTGCGATATCGCCCGCGAAAATCTCTTGGGCTTCAACTTTCATAAGCCCCTTAAACGTGAGCAAGCTCGTAACTTTAAGATTCTTCACCTTGCCATCGCGCGTGATATGCGTGATCATCTGTCCGTTCTTTATGGTGCCTCGATAAATTCTACCAATGCCAAGCCGGCCCTTGTAATTGTCGTATTGAATCGAAACCACCATCATCTGGAGCGGTTCTGTGGCGTTCACTCGAGGAGCAGGGATGTGCTTCAGTACGGTCTCAAATATCGGATTGATATCTTTCATTGCTTCAAGTTCAGGCGTAAGTCCCGCAAGTCCCAGCTTTCCTGCCGCATACACGATCGGGAAATTAATTTGCTCATTAGTAGCCCCCAGTTCAATAAAAAGTTCAATAACTTTATCGAGTGCGTAATTTACGCGGGCATTCTTCTTATCAATTTTATTAATAACAACCACAATTTTATGGCCGAACGAGAGCGCCTTTTTTAAGACGAAACGGGTCTGTGGCATAGGTCCCTCCTGCGCATCAACGAGGAGCAACGATCCGTCCGCCATGTTCAAGACTCGCTCAACCTCGCCGCCGAAGTCAGCATGGCCCGGTGTATCAATAATATTTATTTTTGTTCCGTGGTAATCAACCGAGGCATTTTTGGAAAAAATAGTAATCCCGCGCTCACGCTCGAGTTCATTGAAATCCATGATAAGCTCTCCCTCGGTAATTTTGCCAACATCGGTATTGGATTGTTTTAAGAGTGCTTCAACAAGCGTGGACTTTCCGTGGTCTACGTGAGCTATGATAGCTATGTTTCTAATCTCTTGTTTCATATAGTCGTGGTTTACCTCCACACCAAAAAATGCAAGGAGTACATTTTGGTGTGGGGTGTACGTGCGCGATAATAGCTATGTTTCTGATATTTTGCATTATTGAAATTCAAAATTAAAAAAAGGGCCCAACAAACACGAGGCGACCCTCGGGCAGAGATCTTTCGCCAGCGCTCCGAAGGACTTTCGTGAGGGTTGGAATGGGGGAGGGGAGGATAGAAGAGTCGCTCGTTGCGCTTCGACGACCTCGTGTTTGTTGGACGATATGATTATCAGGTATAGATCAGACTTTGTCAACTCTTTGATAGGCGAATTCACCACAGGCAAGCTTAGGATACACCCCTTTAGAGAGCGCTCTTTTTGTTCTCTAGATGCTCAATAATAGCCACCTCAAGAGGTATAGCGGCAAACGGTGAGTAGCGCATATCAGACCACCCGGCTATGAGCGCGCGAAGGAAGGGAATGTGCAGTTCAAATTTTACGAGCATGCTGTGCTCCTGAATTCTTACAGCCTCTCGATCGGTGAGTTCTTGTTTAAAGATCTCCAACATACGGGGGTCTGCGGCCACCGTGAGCACTCGCCGGAAATAATGAATCAATTCTTTAGTTGCCTCCACAATGTTTCCGCCTCCGGCTTCAAGCGCGTGCACCTGCTCCAATGACGCGGAGAGATCGCGCCTAAGAATCGCATCGGTAAGATCGGCAATGCGGGTAAATCCGATTTTCCCGACAATACCCTCCGTGATTTCAAGCGTCACGGTTTCGCTGAGGGACGTAAGCTGGTCCACGAGTGATTCTGCGTCGCGAAAACTTCCCTCGGCGCTTGCGGCAATAAGCTCAAGCGCGTCAGGGGAAACCTTCAGATGCTCTTCGCGGACAATATGCGAAAGTTTTTTTAAAATTTCGGGAAGCGCGGGTTTTTGGAAATGAAACCTCTGGGCACGGGAGGCAATTGTCGCGGGAACTTTTTCATACTCCGTAGTCGCGAGAATAAAAATGGCGTGCGCGGGCGGCTCCTCAATAGTTTTTAAAAGCGCATTCCATGCCTCCTTGGTTAGCTGATGTGCTTCGTCAATGATAAATACTTTATATGCGTAGGAGGTCGGGGACAGATGCACACTCTCCTTTAAGGAGCGGATTTCATCAATGCCCCGGTTTGACGCGGCGTCAATCTCTGTTACGTCAAGAGCAATACCCTTATCTATTTCCATGCATGGCCGACAGGTATTACACGGTTCGCCCGTAGCTTTAAACTTTACATTGCTGGCGCGCGTTTCGCAGTTCGCAATCTTCGCG
>JAGVPS010000079.1 GCA_020052135.1 Minisyncoccota bacterium | reverse complement strand
CTATGATTTTGGAAGCTCGCTTAGCCCTGTGTGGAGGATTCTGCTCTTCTGGGCGGTAGCGTCTGTTATTCGGCAAGGTGGACGATGGGTGGCAAAGTATCATGGGTACCGGATTGGGGAACGCATGTCTTTGGATGCGCAACTTAAGGCCATAAACCACTTATGTTCCCTAGATATTTCCTGGCACGAGAGTGAGAACACCGGAAACAAAATAAAAAGAATCTATACTGGAGGCACATCACTTGAGAAAGTCATGCACATGTGGTTTGGCTCAGTTGTTCAAATTATCACAGATTTTGTGGGAGTTCTTTTTATCATTACTCAGTTTGATGTAATTATTTCAGTTCTCATGTTTGTATTTATGGTCACTCATCTTATGCTTTCATTTAGTCTCACTCGGAAGGCCGCGCGGGCGTCCCAGGCGGTCAATATCCAAGAAGAGGAGCTACACGGACTTTTCTTTGAAACTATTAATAACATACGGAGCGTAAAGGTCATGAAAATGGCGGGATACCTTATACAAAAATTTGCAAGCGAGGCAAGAAATCTATATGAACGGATAAAAATTAAACTTCATCATTTTTCTAACAGAAGCACTACGCTTGAGGGATGGGCGCATGGTTTTCAAGTGGCGCTCATTGCATTTATCGTATATGGAATTGCGCACGGGAAATATGAGGTTGGTTTTCTCGTCCTTTTTTATGGGTATTTTGCTCGAACCAATCAGTCACTCGGAGAACTGTCTGAAGTTACTCGTGATTTTGTGGTGGCAAAATATGGAGTGTTGCGCCTTATGGAGGTGCTCCGAGAACCGATCCGCATTGACGATGAGACGGGAAAACTTTCCTTTCCAGAAGGCTGGAACACTATCGAATTCAAAAATGTCTCATTTTCGTATGGGAAAATAGCAGTTTTAAAAAAGATTTCATTTCAGATAAAACGTGGCGAAAGAATTGGTTTAGTGGGTCCTTCGGGAGCGGGGAAATCGACCATTCTTAAACTCTTACTCAAAGAGTATGAGAATTATACGGGTGAAATTTTAATAGATGGCATACCGCTCCGAACGATGAGCAGGGAAGACTACTTTAATCATGTTGCCGTAGTGCTCCAGGATACTGAAGTGTTCAATTTTCCCTTACGTGAGAATATTTTTATGTCGAATAATGTAGAGGCTAAAAATGAAAAATTGCTCAACAACGCTATGGAGGTTGCGCACGTAAAAGAGTTTTTAAAGAAAATGCCGCAAGGCGTGGATACCTATATCGGAGAGAAGGGCGTGCGGTTATCTGGAGGGGAACGTCAGCGGGTGGGTATTGCGCGGGCAATTTTTAAGCAACCTCAAATTCTTCTTTTGGATGAGGCGACGTCGCATTTAGATTTAGAATCAGAAGAGCGCATTCAGGATTCATTGCACCAATTCTTTCAAAACGTTACGGCAATTGTGATTGCGCACCGTTTGACCACGATCAAAGAGATGGATCGAATTTTAGTGCTCGACAAAGGGCATATTATCGAGTCAGGAAGTTTCACAAATCTGCACAAAAAGAACGGACGATTCTTCGAGTTGTGGGAAAAGCAGAACCTCTAAATTTTAGAAACCGCCCTCTAAATACGTGATTTTTAAGCCGATCCGTAAAGCTTGCTCATGTTCCCAACGAGCACCTATTGAAGTTTGCCAATCAGGAAGAAAATAGAGTTCGTCAACTAATCTGCTCTCAAGAATTGGAAGGTAAAATTCTTCAAGCAGTCTTTTCGGATATTTGTTTGCCTCAAGGCGGAGTGTAAGTGCTTGCAAGGGACCCTCAAAAGGAAGTTGGTCAAATAATTCTAGTCCACGAGCCTTGAGCGCATTAATAGCAGTCTCAAATCGCTTGAGATTTGTCTCTATAGAGCCAGTGCCTCCAGTCGAAATAGGCCCGCAAACTTGTATGATAGGGTGAGGCGTACGCGAAAGCACTCGCTTTGCAATCGCGAGAAGGTCTCTATAGTTTTGAGCTAAAGAAAGCGCCTCTCTATCTTCGGGAAGCCAGTACATATTCATAAAAAGATGATTTTCATGGTAGCACACAATTTTTCAGCGGATAAGAGGTACAGAGGATAAAAGTGTCATAAAAGCCCCATACGTGATAGTCTTTATGTATGCCAGAAAATAACGGTTTTTACGGTTTAGGAATAGCCCCAAATATTTTAGGGATTCTTGATATCCTTGGTTTTAAGATACCCACGCCTATTCAAGAAAAGTCCATTCCGTCGGCAATTGAGGGAAAGGACTTAGTTGGCCTCGCTCAAACCGGGACGGGGAAGACGCTCGCGTTTGGCGTTCCAATGATCCAAGCAGCTCTTGGTGGCAAGCATGGCCTTGTGATTCTTCCCACGCGGGAACTTGCGCTTCAGGTTGACGAAACTCTCACAAAGCTGGGGCTTCCCTTGGGTCTTCGCACCGCGCTTCTTATCGGCGGTGAATCTATCTATAAGCAAATTCAAGCAATTAGAAGGGGACCCGCGATTATTTTAGGAACTCCGGGAAGAATTATTGACCATCTCCAGCAGAGAACGATTTCTCTTAAGAATGTTGGTATTTTGGTGCTCGACGAAGCAGATCGCATGCTTGATATGGGATTTGCGCCGCAGTTAAAGCGAATTCTTACCGAAGTTCCAAAGGAACGACAGACCATGCTCTTCTCGGCAACGATGCCCAATGAAATTTTAAATCTCGCTCACTCGTATATGAAATTGCCACTTCGAATTGAAATCGCGCCGTCCGGAACCGCAATTGAAAAGGTGACACAGGAACTTTATTTCATTTCGAAAGCAGACAAATCGCGACTCTTAGAAAAGCTATTATACGAATATCGTGGTTCAGTGCTCATATTTTCAAGAACAAAGTTCGGAGCAAAAAGGATTTCAGCGGGCGTTCGAGCGCTTGGACACACGGCAGTGGAGCTCCATTCCAACCGGTCGCTCAGCCAGCGAAAAGAAGCTTTGGAAGGATTTCGGAATGGCAAATATCGGATTCTGGTTGCCACTGATATTGCGGCGCGCGGCATTGACGTAAAGGGGATTGAGTTGGTACTGAATTATGATTTGCCGATGAACGCGGAGGATTATATCCACCGTATTGGCCGCACCGCGCGCGCCGGAGCCGCAGGGCACGCCATTTCTTTTGCAACGCCTGATCAACGCGGAGATGTGCGTGATATTGAGCGGCTTATGCGCTCAGCGCTCCCGCCTTCACGCGTTCCCGAGCTCCCGCCGACCCGATTAGGTGTGGTTGGTCGTTCGGATATGGCCGATGACCGCCCTCCTTTTCGAGGATCACCTCGCACTTTTGGCCGTTCGCCACGGCGACCGGGTGGCTTTAGCGGCGGAAATCGCTTTCGCCGAGGCCCTCGTCAATAGTAATTATAGTTATGGAAATGGTATTGCTAAATGGATTTGACGTTTAAACAGTTCGGGGATATCATCTTGGTATGACTGTCCGGATAGGCAAAACTTCATTCGCATACTTTAGCCGCTTTACCTTTATGCCCGGGGCGCGGTAGATTTTTCTACATTAGAAATGTACTACCCCGCCTCTGGCGGGGTTTTTAAATTTCGGAAAGAAATTTATCCAGAGTCGAGTCGAGGGGTCATTCGTGGAGAATATTGCCGGTGGGAGGGACGCTCATACCGGCAACAACTCTTCAGGAAAGGAGTTCGTCCGATGCAAATCAGAGACCAGTTTGGTCACTACCACAGTCAATGCGGGGTGGGTTCCACATGTTTGTGCGGTCTCGTTCACCCGGTCACGGATGGCATCCTCGATCCGTCGCGCGCGGTGTGCAATAACCGATACTGCCAAACTCACTTGGGCGGAACGCACCCGGTCGTACATGGCAGAAATGGCAGGCTTCAAGTCGGGAGCTACGCCCAGCATGGGGACTTCAACGGTTGCGCCCGTTGAGCGAACGCGCCACCAATCCTACGGGAACGGTGGCTTTTTTATGCAATCGATCTTCTTGCATGCATATAAAAAAAGCGGCTGGTACATAGTGCTGTAACAGCCGTGTTTGACGTATGGACGAGGCGAGTGCCTACTTCGGCCCTGCTTCTACGGGAGTGAGCGAAACCGTGAAGTAATCCTGGGCGTTCACCTGGGGGAACGACGGAATACTCTCCCACGTGAGGCCGTTTGCGAGTCGTACCATGCCTTCGTACTGAATAGTGGGAACGGGATCGCACGGGTAGCTCCTGCCGCCGAGATTGAAAACCTCTCCTGTGGCATTCACATCCGCACCGAACAGCCTGAAGGGGATCGGATCACTAGTCGAGAGATCCACGAAGTGAGTCACCACGATCTTCGTAAAGACGACGGTGTCGGAGTGAAACCCGAATGTCATGAACACCGGACGGAGAACGACTTCTGGGCGTTCGTAGTCGCGGCAGCGGGGCATCAGGTTGATCGCGATGTCCATCGTGCCAGCATCCGCCGGGAGCGGGACGCTCATGAAGGTGTTCGTGGGGCCGGGGTAGTCGCCCTCGTTCACGCTCGTCGCAAGCGCGCTACTCAGAGCGACAACACCAACAACCAAAAGGCGGAAAAAACCAGCCAATGGGAAAGACCGATTGAGCTTCATCACATCCTCCTTGTCGAAGAGCCCTCATGTGCGGAAAGGAAACGTTCCCTCCCTGGCGTCCTATATACTAGCAAGCGAGAAAACATTTGTAAAATTCATTAAATATGCCGATAATGTTACTGTGTAACCTTTTCTCCAGAGGCCGCCATTATATAACTAGCAGCTCATGAGAGGCCGACCGCATGCCGATAGAAGTACTGATTACAGAAAGCACAGCAGGCAACAGCGACTCATTCCATGCGCTCTATGGAGTGCTTGCTGATAGGGTGTTTATGTTTGCGCGAGGGCGGACTCGGACGCGGGAAGATGCCTCCGATGTGCTCCAAGAAACATTTATTGATTTTTGGGACGGACTGCACAGCTTTCGCTTTAGATCCGAACCAGAACTCTACGCATATCTCTATACCATTGCTCGAAGAAAAATCGCTCGGAAATATGGGAGAGCGGGCGCGCAACTCGTATCGGCAACCCTTGAAGATATCGAGGATTTCATACCGGCTGAAACTTCGCCGGAGGAAAGAGTCGAAGTATTTGATGTGCGGAATGCAATCGGGCGGCTTGGCAGAAAGTATAGGGAAATTCTCGAACTGCGATATTTCTCAGGTCTATCTTTTGGAGAAATCGCAGAAAATACGGGCATAAGCGAAAACGCGCTCAAAGTCCGGCACCATCGCGCGGTCGATCAATTAAAAAAGATGATGAACTATGGGTGAATCAGAAGATATAGAAAAAATACTCAAACGCGCGAGGATTATACATCTCGACGTTTCGGAAAAAGAGCGCGTATGGCAAGGGGTGAGTGCGCATATAGGCGCGAAAAAAGTTGCACATGGCTGGTCAGTATACTTAATTAAAAAACCTATGATTACAGGACTTATAGTTGCGTTGGCGGTTTTGCTGGGAGTTGGTGGTACGGCGGCGGCGGCAGATGGCGCGCGGCCTGGTGACGCGCTATTTGGCGTTGATCGGGCGGTAGAGCGGGTACGTATCGCGCTCGCAAACAGCGAGAGAAAGGACGATTTGCGAATTCAATTCGCGGAAGAACGCATGGAAGAAGTAAATGAAATTCTTACTGATGATTCGCGGAGCGGCGGCGCGGTGGTTGCTGATGCGGTTGTAGAAATTGAAGCTGATGTGTTTACGGATACGACCGTGGTAAAGATCGAGTTGAACGATCGGGAAATTATTTTCAGAATTCAAGTTAAGGATCGGGAAGCAATCATTGATGCGGTTGTGCGGGAGTTTCAGTTAGATCGCGCGTTAGTTGCAGAGCGATTGCGTCTTGAGGTGGAAGATCGTGTAAGCCGTCCCGAGGATCGCCTCGTGCGCAGGGTTGGCGTGGTATCTGATGATGTAAAGGAGCGGATTCGGATAGGCATGTCGGCAACGGTTGACGAGCTCGTCCGCATATCTGATTCGGAGTCCGTGCGGGAGCGAGTAGCGTCACTTCTCGATGATTTGAGCGAACGGGTAGATAACCTACCTGATGATGTGCGCGTGAAGATTGACGATGATCGGCTAGAAATTCGTACGGAAGATGGACGAGTACGCATTGAAGTTCGCGCTGATGCGCTGGTGGATGATAAAGATGATGGGAGTGATCGGAGCATAGTAACGTCGGTGGGAGCGCTTCAGATCGAAGCTAATATATTCACGGATACTACTTCGGTCAAAGTCGAGTTGAATGACGCAAAGACCATATTTACCACATCCGCGCGTACGAGGGATTCAATCATAGACGAGATTAGAAATCGATTCAGCGTACTTACCCGCGAGGATATAGATCGGGCGCTTCGTTTTGAAACGGAAGATCGCGTGAGCCAGCCAGATGATCTTCAGACTTCTAGCGCTGAAACGGTTGATGATGCAGATGACGATTCCTCAAGCGGAAAAGATGATAGCGCTGATGACAATGATGGTTTAGATAGCGGGAAAGGGAGTGATGATTCCGGGAGTGGAAAAGGGGACGATAACTAACCCAAACAAAAAACCGGCCTAAAATGTAGAGGTCGGTTTTTTGTTTTGTGATTATATAATTTCCAAAATCTTATATTTCTTACCCCCTTGGGGAGTTGTCACATGAATACACGCTCCCGTTTTTTGGTGCAGTAAAGCTTTGCCAAGCGGGGATTCATTAGATATCTTCCCTTTGCTTGGGTTCGTTTCGCGCGATCCTAAAATTTGAAACACGTGTCTTTTCCCATCCGTGGTTTCAAGCGTCACGGTAGAGCCGAGTTCTATGGTGTCACTGGTATTCGCGTGGGGGGTTATAATATGCACGCGCTTCAACTGGTCTTCGAGGTAAAAGATTTGAGTTTGCGTACGTCGTAGGTTTGCTTTTGCATCCTTATATTCCGCATTTTCCGAGCGATCCCCATAGTCAGCCGTTCTTCCTGCTTCCTGCGCGAGCTTCGGCATATTTTCTTTAAGCCGAGCGAGTTTCTGTTTTAATTGTTCAAAGCCTTTAGGGGTGAGCGGTATGGGTTCATCACTCTGCTTTTTCAAAGCAAGCAACTCTTCTTTCTTTCTCCAGGGAGTTTGCATAGTTTTATATATTGTTTACAAGAGCTAGCTTTTTCTTTCGACTCCACTTTTTCATTTCCGCTTCGCGCGTAAGCGCTTTACTTTGGGTTCTATATCGCTCTGAATACTTCAGTATTACTGGACGGCGAGCTTTTGTATAACGCGCACCCCTCTTTGATTCATTGTGTTCTTTTAATCGTTTCGAAAGATCGTTGGTGGATCCTATATATAAAGTCGTATCTGCGCACTCGAGGACGTATACGAAGAACATACGATAAGTTTAGAGGTTTTTTCTCTTTAGAAACAGTGCCAAATATATTGTAGGCTAGCCTTGTTGTCCTATCGTACGATCGCACAATCGGACAACTAATAAGTTTCTTTTCTGAAAAACGAGAAACAAAAACACCCCTTGAAAAGTCTCGGGGTGTTTTTGAATGATTGCGTGTTAGACGCGAGTTACGTTCTTTGCGCTCTTGCCCTTTTCACCTTCTTCGATTTCAAAGCTGACATTGTCGCCAACTTTGAGCTCGTCGAACGTGACGCCATTCAAATCATTTGAGTGAAAGAAGAGGTCCTTTGCTTCGCCTTCGCGCGCAATGAAGCCAAATCCTTTCCCGGTAAGCGTTTTAATGGTTCCTGTCATGTGTTCGTGTTTTTTGTTAATAATGCTATTCGGAAAATCCGACCATTATTTTTTTTCCAGACAGAATGAACTATAGCAGTATCCAGTGTCTATTGCAAATGTACACTCCTCCCTAAAGACAAAACTATGCACGCCATGGCAGGCGTAGCCGGATAGATAGAAACTTTTGAATGTCTATCAAATCTTAATAATAGTTTTCAAAACAGGCTCTGTATCCACGGCAATTACCTTAAATCGTAGCCGGCCGATAATCTGGCCTCGGGAAGTTTCTACATTCACGCGCCACGTACCGGGGGTAATGTCATCTTTTACGGAATACGTTCTATATCCGCCACTTCTGCCTCCGGCAACAGGGAGCGTGATGCGGTTCACCATAATCCATCTTTGAGCAGACTCATCATATTTTTGCCAATTGTGAATAATGGTGGTTTTAAACAAGCCAGGAGAAAATACAGCGCTGTAGGCATATGCGGGGTCGCTTGATACGGTGTGAAAATCTACCGTGGGGTATATAAAGCTTAGCCATCCTGACTTTTCTGTTCCTGCGACATAGTTACCCTCCGCGTCTCGATACAGGGAGTGATATATGCCACCATCCTTTAGTGACAACGGTATTGGTGGAATGAAGTTAAAGAAATATAAGGCGTTTAGGGTGATAAAAATGGAAAGGATTGATGCGGTGAGCGAAAATCTGCTTTTCTTAAAATTTTCCCGCGCGAAAAAACGGAGTCCGGATATAAAAAGCCATAAAAAAATAAGGCTTGCGAGCCCACTTAATAAAAATATATCCGCCCCAATTCGGTGAAAAAGCACCGGAAGGAAGTAGACCGCGAAAGAAAAAAGCGCGAGAAAAAAGAAACTTATCTGAAAAGTGAGCCGCGCATAGTGTTTTTTAAGGGTTTCATTTGCGATAATTCCAGTTATAAGGATGAGGAGAAACGGCCACGCAACCGCAAGTATCGAGCTTCTGAAGTAGGAAACAAGAAAGGTACTCAAGAGTCCTCCGAAGAAAAACTGGAGTATGTTAATAAGCCAAAAATGTGTTTGAGAAGATCGGGGGCTTCGCTGGACTCTATTTTCGGTAACGTGAATAAGAACGATGCTTATGGCAACAATGGCGAGGTAAGCGCTTATGATGACTCCTTCCCAAAAAAGATTAACCTGCGTAAAGATGATCGCGTCAAACGCGAAGCCGACAATGAGTGATATTGAGGATATCGGCCGCTCGTACCTAAAATACCAATCCCGCATGCGAATTATTGAAGATTTCATAGTTCCTTTTTTAGATAAATCTATTTGACTATTTTTTTATAAGCATTCGTGCAAGGCGCAGGTCATTATAAGAATACACTCCGCCCAGTTTTTCGAACACGGAGGTAAGGTGCTCCGTACCAAGCTCATGAAATACGGCATGAATTTTGGGCAGAGCGCGAGTGAGCGCGGGCGATGCTAAATATTGTACGTCAGTTATGTCGATGCGTTTGGATGCGTACAGCTTTATGATGTGTGAAAAGATCGTGGATACTGCGAGTCCGCGCGATTTGGCGATTTTCTCGATGGGCATGCCTGCTTTTAAAAGCGTAAACGTGGTCTCAAGCGACGAGCCGCGCGGCGTGTATTTCTCTGTCGGTAGTTCACTAGTACCATTGAGTGTTCCGCCACAGATAGTGATGAAGTTTTTTACGCGTGCGGCATGTTCTTCCGCGGGCATCGCTTCAAACACTTTTTGGATTGAGTCAGAGCTTGTCTTGAAATTTTCATCCACTGCGCTGATTTCTGGGTGCACTTCGAGCGCGCGGTCATTCCATCCGAGCAGATGAAGCCCGGCGAGTGATCGCACTCGCGAGAGCGCGACATACCCCTGCCCATATTCGAATGCCTGAGAGAGATCCATAACCGCGGCATCAAGCGTCATGCCCTGGCTTTTGTGGATGGTGATTGCCCAAGCAAGCCGCAGAGGTATTTGGATGATTCGGGCAAGGACATGCGCGCCATCTTCTACTACCCACTCCATAGGCTCTGTAAAAATGCGTCGACCGTGCAGTGTGCGTATGATTGGGTTGCCGTCATCAGCAAATTTTTCTACCTCGCCCAAGGTGCCATTTACAAAGCTTCCGTCGGGATTATTTTTGGTGAACATAACGCGCGCGCCAATTTTAAGCGACAGCACTTCGGGCGAGAGACAGCCACGTTTTAAAGTGGCAGTGAGTACTTCTGGTCCGCGCGAGAGCATAGTAAATTCTTGAGGAGCGCCCTTAATCGCAGAGAGTCGTTTACTATTCACTCGATCTACGTCTGCGTTGTGAGCATAGAGTCGGGGTAGATCGTGTGGCGCGCGCGTTTCGTCTGTGCGGCGTATGGTAAGGGTTTGGTGCACCTGTGGATCAGTTGTGCCAGAGCGTATGATAGAGAGCAGTTTTAAAAATTTCTCGTCTTCTTGCCGATGCTGTTCCGAGAGATAGCAAACGGCGAGATTCGCTTTTTCCCATGCGGGTGAACGAAACGCGAATGGCGCACGTGTTTCTGTGGTATCTCTCTCGCCAAAACCGAGCCGTGCTTGAGGTATTTCCGGGGACGTGGCAGTTTCCGTGAAGGAGGTATTTTCCGTGCGGGGCATGATAGGTGGCAGTTGGAAAAAGTCGCCTACGAGGAGGACTTGCAGTCCGCCGAATGGCAGATGTTTGTTCCGTAGTTCCCGACAAACCATATCAACCATCGTTAGCGTATCCCTGGAGAGCATGGACACCTCATCAATAATGAGTACGTGTGCGTTTCTCACGCGTTTTGCAGTGCGCCCATGAGAGGCAATGAGTTGAAGATCGTGCGGAGAGAGATTTTTTCGTACGCCAATACCGCTCCATGAGTGGATGGTCATACCTCCGATGTGTGTTGCGGCAATGCCGGTTGCGGCGGTGATTGCAGGGGCGATTCCGCGACTCTTCAACCATGCAACGTACCGATTTACGGTATGCGTTTTGCCGCTTCCCGGTTCTCCGGTCAGAAATACATTAGTACCACTCGTGAGAATGCTAAGGGCAGTTTCTTGGGTCATATGTGTAGAGTAGTAATTAAGGATTTTTTGAAATATAAAAAATATGATATTTAGCAACTATTTCCGGCAACATACCCAGTAGTCCAACATAGTTGCAGGCTGTATCCGCCCGAAGGGCGATCAATATTCAATATATCTCCGATGAGATAGAGCTGTGGTATGAGGCGGGACTGCATGGTTTTGAAATTCACTTCGCCGAGTGTCACACCACCCGAGGATACCACTGCTTTATCTTTTCCGAGTAGTCCTTTAACGTGCAAGGGGATAGCCTTTAGGAGGGAAACGAGTATTTTTCTTTCTTCGGAGCGGACGCTGTGGTTTGGCGTTTCGCCATCGATGCGCGCCAGCATGAGCACTGAGCTCACCAGTGGAGAGGGGATAAGCGAAGAAAGAACGTTTTTTATTTTTTTATTACTTTCAGTGATTAAAAGTGTTTTGAGTTTTTCCCGAAGCGTGCCAATGTCGAGCGCAGGGAAGAGGTCGAGCATGATAGTGACTTCTACCTCGCGCGACACAACTCCTATTTTTGTTTCTCGCATATATTCCGACCCCTCTGTTCCATGCAGGAGTTCACCTACATCTCTGCTCATATTTAAAACTGTAGGGCCACTGATTCCCACGTGCGTAAAGAGCAGTTTTCCTTTATACGCTTTTTGTTTTATACCATTCTTGAACGTTGTGAGCTTAATGTCCTTTAGAGTTGTCCCAGTGAGTTTTTTCGCCCACACATCTTTAAGTGAAATAGGTACGAGGGAGACATCACTTGGTATGATCGTGTGCTCAAGTTTCCCGAGCCATCTAAAGCCCTCGCCGGTTGAGCCGGTTTCGGGGTGGGATGTTCCACCGGTTGCGACAATGCACGTCTTGGCACGTATTTCGGATTTGTCTTTGAGCGTTATAACCATGTGTCCCGCGCTCTTGTCGTGGGCAATTTCCATAACTTCGGTCTTAGTGCGTACCTGTACATTGCCTAATTTCATATATGCCACAAGTACATCCCATACTGATCGTGCGGAGTTTGAAAGAGGAAATATCCTTCCCTCCGCCTCTTCTTTCGTTTCCATGCCTCGAGTATGAAAAAAATTAAGCGTTTCCGTTACGCCGAATTGTGCAAACGCGGAAAATAAAAATTTATCACTTTCCTTGTACTTTGCGAGCATAGTGTGGACATCTGGCTTGCCAGAGGTCCTGAGCCCCGTCGAAGGATTATTAGTGATATTGCATCTGCCCCCTCCGGTAATAAGAAGCTTTTTTCCGAGCGCAGGATTCTTTTCAAGCAACAACACGCGGCGGCCGCGTTCAGCGGCACGGCCCGCGGCTATCATGCCTGCGGGCCCGCCACCAATGACTACCACGTCCCAAAGTGACTCCTTTTTCATCCTTTAAAATACTGATTAACTTCAAATACGATATCTGCTGGCTTAGAAGCTATTGTGATAGGATTGCCTTTTTGCAACGTTTTTTTCGGATGGTATCCCCATGAGACACCGAGTGCGTTTACTCCGGTTTTCTCGGCTTCTAGCATATCTCCAAGCGTATCGGTAATAAAAAGGCAGTCTGTAGCGGTTACACCAAGTTCTGCGAGACAATTTTGATTCGACTATTCCGAGAAGAAATGAGAAAAGAGCTCACGTTCGGTGACATAGCGGAGTGCTTGCCGATAAATCGCGCGTAGGGTGCCCTTATCAAGTTCAGAATGATTAGGGATGGTAAGTGTTTGCCTTGTTCCATTCGAATGTGTCCGGCGCAACTTAACATGGCTTCCGCGTTGGGAAGCTATTTTGAATCCGAAAGAGATAAAAATAGTAATGACTTCTTTCCCAGAAAGCGATTTAAACTTTGGCATGCGTCACATCAAGCTCGAAGCTTGCGAGAACAGACGGTTTTTCGCTCAAATCAAAATCACTAAGATTCTCACCTTCAAGCTCTAATGAGATTGCTTCTGTTAGATTTTTAGCGAGCTCATCCAAAGTTTTGCCCTGGGTTACTACAGGCAAATCAAGACAATCAGCAACAAAATATTTTTCTCCCTTTGAAATGCTCACCTGGATAATTTTCTTCATACTATGGCAGAGTAACAAATAGTCGTAGAACAAGCAAGGATATATCGGCGCCTCTCTCAGGCGGGGAGCTTCATTCATGCTGATAAAAATCGAGGCACTACAACTTTAATCTTCGTAAAAAAGACTCGATTTCTTTTCCGGTAGGTCGAGACGTATTGGTGATAAAATATTTCTTCGCAAACAAACTTTTCTTTTTGTTGGATATTGCAATACATGTTTCTATAAAATCCGCTGGAGCGATATGTGGAAATATGAGTACTGTTAACATGATATATCCCATTCCAGCTTCAGCATCCTCAAGAGTAACATCTAACTTTTCTGCTACTTTCTTAGTTTGCAGTGAAAACCATTTAACATCTTCTCTTCCTAACACTTTCTTCGAAGCCAATGCAAAGACGGCGAAATATCTCATTTTCCCGTTTTTTGTACCCAAGGGACTGTCAACAGACGAGCCTGAATTCCAAATGGGATCTTCCTCTACCGCGACTATAGATTTCAGCTCTTTGTCCCACACGTGTCTTCTCTCTGCGCTTTTAGGAATCTTAATTTCGCCATTGCTATATCGTTTTAGTCCGAATTTCTCAATAACAAAATTATGCATTCTTAAAACAGTTTCAACGGCTAACTTTCGATAAGAAGACGCTAATTCAAAAGATTTTTGATCCCGAAGTTCTTCTTCGCCTGCCGAGACAACATATCCGTCAATCGGTCCTCGAAATTCAGCATGGTCAAGAAGTTGTTGCATAGCCTCATCGCCAACAAATTTATCGCGATGCTTCAAAATGAATTCAAAAGTAAACGGATTAATTTTCGCCTCCACTACTAAAAATATTCTACTTATCGTATTATCAAGAATCCGCGTTTGTTCAGACAGGCTTACCTCCGAGTATGGCCCGGCTTCACCCCACATTTGGTCATAATCTTTTTTTGTTAGTTTTTTCATTCTAAGAATATATGAGATTTAGAGCTTAATTTAAGAATACTTTTTAACCCAGGCTAAAGTTTCTGCAAAGAGTTTTTCTTCTATTCCTTCTTCGTCAAACGTATGGCCTGATCCTTTGAGGATAACAAGCTCTTTCGGGTTATTGGCGTATTTGAAATACTCCTTACTGCCTCGTGGATTGCCTTTTTCTGCGGTGATTATTTTGATGGGCTTATGGATATTTTTTACGAATTTTGCGGGGTTCAGTGTTTTAAACTCCTTGGCCATTTTTTCGCCCAAAAGCGCTTCTACGCCCCAATCGAGAATATATACCCCCGCTATTTTGTTGTGTTTTAACGCCCTTTCTTGCCCCTCTACTAAGTCTTTTAAGCCCTTCATGTCTGACGGGTCCCAGAGTACGATGGAGCTCATAAAAGAAGTGTCGGCAACAACAATGGTTGGGCCGCCAAGACTGTGCCCTATAACGTGGATATTCTTAAATTTACTCTTAAAATGTTTAAGCACGTCCTCTAAATCAGAAGCATGTATGTGGACTGTGCAATCGGTTAGTCTGCGGCCACCCTTGTCGCCACTGTATAAATCAAATCTGAACGTATTAAAGCCGTGTCTTGGAAAGAGTTGGGCAGCATTATAGAAGTAGTGCTCATTTTGATGTCCGGTAAGACCATGCACAAAAACAACTAGCCCCTTAGGCTTTGAAGCGGTGTTCAGTGTGCCATAAATCGTATGCCCGTCTCTCGTTTTTAGTTTTATTTGGGTTTGCATAGGGTTTTTGCCGTCACGAGCTACTTGCCCACCGAAGCCTTGGCGTAGGAGGGGAACCGTGGGGGATCAAGCCCGGTAAGGCAAATTCAAGTAGTTTTAGTATATCACCTTGACGCGTCTCGGGCAGGATAACCTAGCACGAGATAACTTCTAAATGCCCCGCTTACGCCTTGCTTCTTCTAGCTTAACATGGCTCCCTCGTT